>CAVKMC010000159.1:0-5117 GCA_963657285.1 Agathobacter sp. | reverse complement strand
TAGTGATTAGTACGCATTTGGCTGCGGAGTCAAATGCGTACTGAATACTGACTACTGACTACCGACCACCGACCACCGACTACTTCATCCCTTGCGTCTGCTTCTTCCTTTTTTTATAATACGGAGAGAAAGGACGGGATAGTGATGGATGAGATGAAAAATTTTTCGGCGGATGAATTCCTTTGGGACGAGCCGAATGAAATGATGTATCGCACTATCGAAGCGGCGGAGCGCGGAGAAAATCTCCATGGGCCTTTTGAGAGCATGAAGGATTTGATGGCTGCGCTCACGGATGGAGAAACGTATTGACGATGTCGCTTGGTAAGACGCTTTTGGCTGACGCCAACCACGTACCGATCACCAATTTCCGATTACCGACCACCGACTACGAAACCGATAGCGTTTTTTAAATACCAATTCCCCAAGGAGGTGCCACGCATGACGAAGCGCAAGGGCTATTTCCTCTTGGACGGGCTGATCGGGCTTTTGATCCTGTCGGCGCTGTCGGCGGCGCTATTTCCTTTCGCTTCAGTGGCGATTCATGCGATGGACCGGCTGGGGCATCGGGGGCGGCTTGTCAGTGAGGGGATGTATGCCATGGATTTCATGGTGGAGAAGGTGCGAAATAATTTGGCCACCGGGGGCACGGCGATTTCCTCGGACGCTTTTTCCTTCAAGGCTTACAACCAGTCGAATGTGGCGTCTACGTATAAGCTCTATGTGGACACGGAGAAGCTGAAGCTCCTGCTTTACACCGGCAGCTCGGAGCCGGTGACCGGGACCACCAGCGGCAAGGAGGCCTATGCGTTCGGCCGCGTGGATGAGACGCCGGTCTTTCGGCGGAGCGGGCGGGGGCCTTTGGAAATCGGATTTCAAATGCATCACCAGATGAGCGGCGAGGCGGCGAATTTTTCTTCGTCGGTCTTGGCGTACACAGATTTTTATAAAAAAGGGGAAGCTTTATGAGGAGAAGAAGAGGATCCATGGCGATTTGTCTTTTGCTCCTTTTTTCTATGCTCGTGACGCTGGCGGCGGGGCTTCTCTTTTTTCTCTCCCACACGGCGGCGGAGGTGTATCTCTACCGCGAGGGCCTGCGCTCGGCCTACGGGGCGGAGAGCGGAGCGAATTGGGGCATCGGCTACCTGAAGGAAGGAAATACAGATTCTGCGTCGGCGTCCTTCACGGAGAACGGCCGCTCTGTGACGGTGACGGTGCAGAAGGACTCGAAGAACGGCGGCGGCATCATCACCAGCACTGCCATCGATGACGCGGGAGGAAATAAGCGCATCCTCCAGCTCACATACACGCAGACGATGAGCGAGGACGGCGAGAGCGTGGTCACGGTGAAGGACGTGAGGACGGGACTGTGAGGTGGTGGCCGGTGGTCGGTGGTCGGGGTGCGCTTGCCTGCTTCCCTGCGACCGTTAACCGATAACCGATAACCGATAACCGCTCCCCTTAGCGATGGCAAGAGTTGGAGCAGCGATCCGTTATCAGCGGAAGCGTTTCCCTAGTTTGCGTTAGCCTTAAGCTCGCACGGTTATCGGTTATCGGTTATCGGTCGTCGGTCGCCGGTTATCAGTTATCGGTTACCGGTTGCCGGTTATTTGTTGTATAATAGAATACAAATTAAAAGAAAAGCAGATTCCATGAATCTGCCTTTTTCTGTAATTGGTAGTCGGTCATCGGTAGTCGGTAGTCGGTTTGCATTTGGCAAAAGCGTGCGGATGCATGCTTGCCTTCTTCCCCGCGACCGGTAACCGCTAACCGATAACCGTGCGCGCTTAAGGCTAACGTGAATTAGTGCAACAAACGGTTTCGCTGATAAGCGAGAGCAGCTCCAACTCTTGCTATCGCCAAGCGCGTCGGTTATCGGTTAACGGTTACCGGTTACACGATAGTGAGGAAGCAGTCAAATGCGCCCCGACTACCGACTACCGACCACCGACTGCTAAATCGATAGCGTATAGAGGAGACACATTATGAGCGACAAGAAACTCAAAGTCGGCTGCTATGGTGCCAAGGGGTCTTACACCTACGAGGCCATGGAGCAGCAGTTTGGAAATCGGGAGAGAGAGGAGTCCTATTTCCCTCTCTTTGAAGACGTGGTGAAGGCGGTGAAGAGCGGGGAGATCGATTATGGCGTGATGCCCATCGAGAATTCTTCCACCGGCGGCATCACGGAGGTCTATGACCTGATTCAGAAATATGATTGCGCCGTGGTGGGCGAGCAGATGGTGAAGATCGAGCACAATCTTTTGGGCGTGCCCGGGGCGACGCTGGCGGACATCGACACGGTGTACTCCCACCCCCAGGGCTTCGCGCAGTGCCGGCCTTTCTTCAATGAGCATCGGGATTGGCAGCTGGAGCCTTATTTCTCCACGTCCCGAAGCGCGGAGCGAGTGGCAGAGGACGGCAAGAAGAACCAGGCGGCGGTGGCCAGCCGGACGGCGGCTCGTCTCTATGGCCTCGAGGTCTTGGCGGAAAATATTTTCTTCAACGCCAGCAATTACACTCGCTTCTTCATCATCGGGCCGAAGATGGAAATCACGGAAGCTTCCGACAAGATCACCCTCGTGGTGTCGGTGAAGCATGAGCCGGGGGCGCTGTACCATGTGCTGGGCTATTTCTTCTACGGCGGCATGAATATGACTCACCTAGAGTCTCGCCCCATGGAGGGCCGGCCCTTCGAATATTTCTTCCACATTGATGTCATGGGCCGCATCCACGACCCGTCGAACGCCCAGACCCTCCACGGCCTGTCGTCTATGTGTACGTACTTTAAGATTTTGGGGAATTATCCTTCCTGTAAGCGATGAGAGAATGGGAAGGTGCGTACCTGCATCGACATAGCTTTGAGCCTGGAGCTAGGAGCTTGGAGCTTCTTTAGTGTCAGTAAGCATGCTTAGCGGCGAAGTCTTGAAACAAGCGTTACATGCGCATGCTCCCCAGACTCCGCCGCTGAGCACGCCTACTGACTCCAACGAGGCTCCAAGCTCCAGGCTCCTAGCTCCTAGCTATGTCGATGCAGGCAAGCGGCGATACTTTTATTCTTGGCAAGGAGAACGGAAATGAAACTCGGACTCATCGGCGAGGTGCTGGGACACAGCCTATCGCCTGCGATACATGAAACATTATTTCAGAAAATACAAAAGGACAGCACCTATGAGCTCATCGAAATCCCGAAGGCGGGATTCGCGGAGAGACTCCGCGAGGTGCTCTCCGCCTATGATGGCCTCAATGTGACGATCCCCTACAAGCTGGACGTGATTCCATTTCTGGACGAAGTGTCCCGCGAAGCAAAAACCATCGGCGCGGTGAATACCATCGCGAAGGTGGGCGGCAAGCTCACAGGCTTCAATACGGACTACATCGGCTTCCGGCGGACGGTGCACAAGATTCACGCGGAGGTGAAGGGAGAGCTTGCGGTGGTCCTCGGCCACGGCGGTGCGTCTCGGGCCATCATCCAGTGTCTCTACGACGAGGGGGCGAAGGAAATATGGATCGCCTCTCGCCACCCGCAGGATGTGGACGCCGATTTCCTCGCCTTCGTGAAGGAGCGAAGGGGAAATCTGATTTCCTATGAAGACCTGGAAGCCTCCGAGGGCGGCTACCTCCTGGTGAACGCTACGCCGGTGGGCATGTATCCAAAGGTGGGCGTGTCCCCGATTTCCGAAAGCCTCACGGCCCGCTTCCCGAAGGTAATCGATATCATTTATAATCCCAAGGAAACGAAGCTCCTCGCCGACGCCAAGGACGCCGAGAAGGCGAACGGCATGTACATGCTGGTGATGCAGGCCATCGCGGCAGAGGAAATCTGGATGGGCGAGGCCATTGATGAGAAAGTGGCCGAGGAAATCGCGGGAGAGATGGAGTAGCGGCGCTGCTGCCAGTGTAAACTTGTCGCTGTTAGGGTTCAAGGTTCAGGGTTCAGGGTTCAAGGGGTGGTGCGGCGCACAAATCAGGAAGCGCCGCAAGTTTGAAAAGTCGATTTGCATTTTCTGTATTTCAAAACTCACGCCGCTTTTTTAATTTGATGCGGCGTACCTTCCCTTGAACCTTGAACCTCGAACCTTGAACCTTGAACCTTTCTACGCCTTATCTCTAACCCCAAAGCAGTTAGAGCAGATTGAATTACAAAGGAGACTTTATGAACCAATTCAAAGCGGGCGATACGAATGCTGTCGTATTGGCCGGGATGTGCACGGCTTTGGCCGTGATTCTTTCTATGATCGGCTTTTATGTGCCGGTGCTGTCGCTCTTAGGGCTTTTGGCGCTGCCGCTTCCGATCGCGTACCTGGGCATCAAGGAGGGCGTGAAGTGGTCCTTCGTGGCGACGGTGGGCATCATGGTGCTGGACTCCATGCTCTTTGGTCTGACGGTGGCCTTCTTCATGACCATCATGTTTGGCTTCACCGGCGTGGCCATGGCCTATAGCTACAAGAAGCAGCACAGCGCCTTCAAGACCTTCGCCCTCATCGTGGTGGTGATGTTTATTTCCATGCTGGCCAATCTTTTCGGCTCGGCGTACCTGATGGGCATGTCGGGGGAGCAGATTTTTGGAAATATGATTGATCAGATGCAGGCCATGTCGAAGGAGGTCTCCTCCATGATGGCCAGTGGCGATCAGCTGGCGGAGGTGGAGAAGCAGACCGAGGAAATGTATGCTGCCGTCCGCCGCCTGGTGCCGGCTGCGCTAATCCTGGCGCCGATGATCATCGCTTGGGGCTGCATGGCCATCGAGAAAAAAGTTTTCACCCGCTTGGGGCTCACCGATTTCCCCCAGTTCCCGCCTTTTGAGCGCTGGCATTTCCCCAGGATTTTCCTGGTGCTCCTTCTCCTCTGCTTCGTGGCGCAGTACCTCGCGCTTCCGGAAGTCATGCAGGACATCGTCTACAACGCGGGCGTGGTGTGCTACTTCGTCCTCTGGCTCCAGGGCCTCTCGACGCTCTGGTGGCTGCCGAAGATTTATCCCTTCATGAAAAAACTCCGCCTCCTCCTGGTGATCCTCTCTCTCTGGATTCCGCTCCTTCAGATCTTCACCGTCTACCTCGGCGTGGCTGATATGGCGCTGAATTATAGGAAGAAGAGGGGGTACGAATAAAAGTGAGGAGTGA
>CAVKMC010000158.1:0-5117 GCA_963657285.1 Agathobacter sp. | reverse complement strand
CTTCGATTTCCTTCTGCAGCGCCTTTTCCAGCTTCGGCAGGTCCAGTTCCTTCAGGAGGTACTGGATAGCTTCCGCGCCCATCTGGGCTTTGAAGGATTTTTTGCCGTATTCTGCTACGGCGGTCTGGTATTCTCTTTCATCGAGGACCTGGCACTTGGAGAGGTTGGTTTCTCCCGGATCCAGGACGATGTAGGCTGCGAAATAGAGGACTCTTTCCAGCTGTCTTGGGGAGATTTCAAGGATCAGGCCGATGCGGGACGGAGTGCCCTTGAAATACCAGATATGAGATACCGGGCAGGCCAGGGAAATATGGCCCATGCGTTCACGGCGAACCTTGGAGGAGGTCACTTCGACGCCGCACTTGTCGCACACGGTGCCTCTGTAACGCATCTTCTTGTATTTGCCGCACTTACATTCCCAGTCTTTTGTCGGTCCGAAAATCTTTTCACAGAAGAGGCCGTCAGTTTCTGCTTTCAGGGTTCTGTAATTGATTGTTTCCGGCTTTGTCACTTCACCGTGAGACCACTCAAGGATCTTTTCCGGAGAAGCGATACCGATTTTCATGGAGTCAAATTCATTTACATCTAACAATTGTATAGCGCTCCTTTCCGGAATCAGTCTTCCTGGCTTCCGAATCCGTTAAAGCCAAATTCAGTATCGAGATCAGTTTCACCAAAACCGGCTTCTTCGTCCATTGGTGCATTGACTTCTGCTTCCAGAGTGTCATTGAAGGAAGCCACGTCATTATCCATAGCTGCTTCGCCGCCATTCATGGAGGTTTCCATAGCGCTTCTGGAGTTGGATACAGCGTCGTCGCCTTCCATAGCTTCCTTCAGCTCATCCTTATGCCAAGGCTGGCCGCTGCCGTAGCCCTGTTCCAGATCGCTTTCGTCCAATTCCTTCAGAATGACTTCATCGCCATTTTCATTCAGGATGCGGACATCGAGGCCGATGGACTGGAGTTCCTTCATGAGTACCTTGAAGGATTCCGGTACGCCCGGGCTCGGGATATTTTCGCCCTTGACGATCTTTTCATAAGCCTTCACACGGCCGATGACATCGTCGGACTTCACTGTCAGGATTTCCTGCAGGGTGTAAGCGGCACCATAAGCTTCCAGTGCCCAAACTTCCATTTCGCCGAAACGCTGGCCGCCGAACTGCGCCTTGCCGCCCAGAGGCTGCTGGGTAACCAGAGAGTATGGACCGGTGGAACGAGCATGGATCTTGTCGTCTACCAGGTGATGGAGCTTCAGCATGTATTTCCAGCCGATGGTGACCTGGTTATCCAGCTTTTCACCGGTACGGCCGTCGTAGAGGTCTGCCTTGGAGTTCGCCGGCAGGCCTGCTGCCTTCAGGGTCGCAGCCAAGTCTTCATCTCGGCAGCCATCGAATACCGGGGTAGCGATGTGGATGCCCGACTCGGTCGGTTCCGGCATGCCGTAGGTATCGAAATCATAGCCGCAGTCGATGAGGCGCTGCTTCATTTCTTCATATTTTGCACTGCCTTCGCCGGCTGCCATAGCTGCATGGATTTCTTCACCCAGCATGTGGCAAGCCCAGGACAGATGGATTTCCAGGATCTGGCCGATATTCATTCGAGACGGTACGCCCAGAGGATTCAGTACCAGGTCCACCGGACGGCCATCGGCGGTGAATGGCATATCTTCTGCCGGCATGATACGGGAGCATACGCACTTGTTACCATGACGACCTGCCATCTTATCGCCTTCGCGAATCTTACGTTTCTGCGCGATGTATACGCGGACCAGCTTATTCACGCCGGGAGCCAGCTCATCGCCGTTTTCACGGGTGAAGACCTTCACGTCTACGACCTTACCGAATTCGCCGTGCGGTACACGGAGAGAGGTGTCGCGGACTTCTCTTTCCTTGTCGCCGAAGATGGCGCGGAGGAGTCTTTCTTCCGGAGTCAGCTCGGTTTCTCCCTTCGGGGTGACCTTGCCGACCAGGATATCGCCGGGGCGAACGTCAGCACCGACCATGATGATGCCGTTTTCGTCCAGATATTTCACAGCGTCTTCAGAAACAGAAGACAGCTGGCGGGTGATTTCTTCTTCGCCCAGCTTGGTATCGCGGGCGTCACATTCGTATTCCTCGATGTGGATGGAGGTGTACAGGTCATCCTTGCAGAGACGTTCGGAAATCAGAACGGCGTCTTCGTGGTTGTACCCTTCCCAGGATACGAAGGCTACCAGTACATTGTGGCCCAGCGCCAGTTCGCCGCCATCGGTAGCCATGCCGTCAGCCAGAGTATCGCCGGCTTCGACACGCTCGCCTTTGGAAACGAGGATGTGCTGGTTGATGCAGGTGGACTGGTTGGAACGCATGAACTTGATCACGTCGTAGGTGTCCAGCTCGCCATCGTCATTTCTCACGATGATCTGACGGCCGGTGATGCGTTCTACCGTGCCGCCCTTCTTAGCGAGGATGCAGACACCGGAGTCCTGGCCGGCTACCCATTCCATACCGGTGCCGACAAGCGGCGCTTCCGGACGGAGCAGCGGCACAGCCTGACGCTGCATGTTCGCACCCATGAGGGCACGGTTTGTATCGTCGTGTTCGAGGAATGGAATCAGAGAGGTACCGATAGAAACGACCTGCTTCGGAGATACGTCCATCAGCTTGACTTCTTCCGGCTCTGCTTCCAATACGTCCGGGCCGCGGCGGCTGGCTACATTCTTATGAATGAAGTGGCCTTCCGCATCCAGCGGTTCGCTGGCCTGGGCGATGATCTTATCTTCTTCAATGTCAGCAGTGACATACTTACATTCATTGGTGACAGTGTGTGTATCCTGATTGATCAGGCGGTACGGAGTCTCGATGAGACCGTACTTATTGATGATACCGTAGTTGGACAGGGAAGAAATCAGACCGATGTTCGGACCTTCTGGGGTTTCTACCGGGCACATACGGCCATAGTGAGAATAGTGTACGTCGCGGACTTCGAAGCCTGCACGTTCACGGGAGAGACCCCCCGGGCCCAATGCGGAGAGACGACGCTTGTGAGTCAATTCAGCCAATGGGTTCGTCTGGTCCATGAACTGGGACAGCTGGGAGCTACCGAAGAATTCCTTGATAGCAGCCACGACCGGGCGGATATTGACCAGAGCCTGCGGAGTCATCTTATCCTGGTCCTGGGTAGTCATTCTTTCGCGAACCACTCTTTCCATACGGGTCAGGCCGATACGGAACTGGTTCTGCAAAAGCTCCCCTACGCAGCGAACGCGGCGGTTGCCCAAGTGGTCGATATCGTCGCTCTTGCCATAGCCCTGCATCATGTTCAAGAGATAGTCGATGCAGGAAATAATATCGCAGGTATCGAGAGTGCGGTAGTTATCATCGCGATTGCCGGAGGAGCAGATCACCTTGACCAAGGTGCCGTCATCCTTCTGGGTCATCACCTCTACCTGATCATTGGAAGAGAATACACCGCTCTCCTCGATCAGCTTGATCGCTTCCGCATCGATGATGCTATTTCCTTCGATCACCACTTCGCCGGTATCCATATTGACGATCGGGCCGTCAATCTTGTGTCCCAGGAGACGATTCTTCCAGGACAGCTTCTTATTCAGCTTGTAGCGGCCTACCTTCGCCAGGTCATAGCGGCGCGGGTCGAAGAAGAAGTTGTTCAAGAGGGTAGTACCACTTTCCTCTGTAGCCGGTTCGCCCGGGCGGAGCTTGTGGTAAATTTCAATCAGAGCAGACTTTCTGTCAGTGGTATTATCCTTCTCCAGCGTTCTTTCGATGTGGATATCATGGTCGAAAAGCTCCAGGATATCTTCATTGGAAGAATAGCCAAGCGCACGGATCAGCACAGTGACAGGCATCTTGCGGTTGCGGTCGATACGGACAGACAGGGACCCTGCCGGATCAGATTCCAGCTCGATCCAAGCGCCGCGGTTCGGGATCAGCTGCGCCGTGTAGATTTCCTTATCGAAAGCATCGCGCTCTCTCTTGTAGTACACGCCGGGAGAACGAACCAACTGGGATACGATGACACGTTCCGCACCATTGATGATGAAAGTACCGGTATCGGTCATCACCGGGAAATCGCCCATGAACAGATCGTGTTCCTTCAGCTCACCGGTTTCCTTATTCTCCAGACGAACCTTTACATACAGCGGAGCAGAATAATTGACATCCTTCGCTTTGCACTGTTCGATATCGTACTTGCCTTCTTTGAAATAATATTCTCCAAAGTGCAGAGCCCACTTCTTCGCGCTATCCTCGATAGGAGAAATATCTGCGAAAACATCCGCCAAGCCTTCCTTGCAGAACCATTCATAAGACTTCGTCTGCAAGCAAATGGGGCATCTTCAGTACTTCCTGCGATCTGGCATAGGTATATCTTTTCTTCTTACCCACCTGGACAGGTCTGAACATCTTGCTGTTCGGCATTCCTCGCCTCACCCTTTCATAAAAAAATGCATGCACCGTTCTCGGCAAAAAGAAGCAAGGAACCTCACACGACATCCCTTGCCCTACCAAAAACTTTTTACATACTATTATATACTACATAAAAGAACAGTTGCAGATAGAAATTTTATCACAAATCTCATATCATCGCAACTTTTCGCCCTAAAAATCCATAAAGAAAATTTGTATAGCAGAACTTTTGAAAATTCTTTTATAAATATTTTTATAGTGCTTATAGAAATATTTATGCGTTAAAAATTCCCCTTGATTTTTCCAGGCGTTTTGTTCCAGAGCATTTTAGCACCGGGGAAAGGAAAAAGCAAGGGGAATTTGGTAATTGGTAATTAGGGGTCAGTAATTAGTAATTAGTAATTAGTAATTAGTAGTCGGTGGTCGGTGGTCGGTGGTCGGAATGCACCTTCCGCAATGTGACCTCCTTCCTCTGGAAGGAGGGGGACCGCGAAGCGGTGGAGGTTGGCCAGATGATGAATTTAGTAATCAGTAGTTAGTGGTCAGTGATCAGTACGCGTTTGGCTTTTGCAAGAACTTTGTATTCATACAGCTATCGCAGAATAAGCCCTCAGCGCCAGCCTAAACATGCCGGCTGACTCATCCGTTAAACGCGTCCTAATTACTAACTCAACTTTCCCACTTAGAAATTGGGCATAAAAGCCCACATAAT
>CAVKMC010000157.1:0-5144 GCA_963657285.1 Agathobacter sp. | reverse complement strand
CGGCGGATGCGCTCCTTGCCGATCTCGCAGATGTTCCGGTAGCCCGCCTTGTAGGCCTCGCTCTTCTCATCGCAAGGCTCCGGCAACTGCACCATGACGAACTTGCGATGTCCCCCATCCTCCGCGTTCAACTGCATCACCGCATGGGCCGTGGTGGCAGATCCAGAGAAGAAATCGAGGATAATATCATTATTCGATGTATTGATTTTAGATAAAAACTTGATCAATGCTACTGGCTTAGGAAATGAAAATGCTTTTTTGTCAAACAACAACGTGACTTCTTTTGTTCCATCTTGTGACATTCCTATATTTTCAGGAAATTTAGTGCTTACCGCTACTCGCCCAAATTTCTCCCCAGCTTTAGCCATGTCATCTTCCTTCCAATAACGTAACACTGGCTTTGCGATCCGTAAAAAATCATAATCACCAGGGAACACAATACGCTTTTCTGCATAATATGTTTTAAATGTTTCCTCTGTAATAGCCCAAGTTCGGTTTGGGTTAGCTGGATACGCGTCTCCGTTTTTAGGATTTACAATAGTAAAAAAACTATTAGGTCTTTCGCTCGCTGTTGTTTGTTTCGTTAAATCATGAACTCTCCAAGCTTTACCGGGAAAATCATCAGTTTCATAATATATTCTTCCCTTCCCTTCGATGCTAGCCAGGAATGAACTACTTTTTGCAAAACAAATAACCCACTCGTAATCCTGCGAAACACCAAACGGTACATCTGATTTTGCTGTACGCTTTCTCCACGGGAATGTAGCAACATAGTTTTCTGCACCAAATACCTCCGCGCATATTTTTTCTAAATTGTCGCGTTCATTATCATCTATAGAAAGAAAAATTGCCCCATCCGACGTCAGCAGATTTCTTGCTAGCATCAGTCTGGAGTAGATCATGCTGCACCAGTCGGAGTGGAAGCGGCCGTTGGTGTCGGTGTTCTTAAACATCCGATTTCCATCCTCATCGATTTCTCCGCTCTCCTCTTTCCACGCTTCGCGGTCTGCGGCAAAGTCGTCTCTGTAGATGAAGTCGTTTCCTGTATTGTAGGGTGGATCGATGTAGATCATTTTCACCTTCCCCAGGTAGCTTTCCTGCAGGAGCTTTAAGACTTCCAGGTTGTCCCCTTCGATGTAGAGGTTTTCCGTGGTGTCCCAGTCCACGCTTTCCTCCGGAGCAGGGCGGAGGGTCTTTCGGATGGGTTTATTGGCCTCCACGATGGCCGCCTTCTTCCCCACCCAGGTGAATTCATAAGCTTCGTCGCCCTCTGCCACTTCGGAGGAGAGCATCTGTTTCAAAAGGTCAAAGTTGATAGCCTTCTTCATCTTCCCATCAGCGCCCTTGGTCTCGGTGATGCAATTCGGGAAGAGAGCCCCGATCTTTTCTATATTCTGCTGCGTCAGATCCACTGACTCCATTTTCATTTTTTCCATCATACGTCCTCCCTATCGTAAGAGTGTAAAGCATCGGGAGCGGCGCAAGCTGCAGTCTGCGGCTCCGGTTTCCCAAGTTTGATTCTCATTTTAACACATAAGGGACCGCCTTTCGACGATTTTATACCAGGCCGTGGTCGCGATGCATTTGCCTTCTTCGGGAAGAAGGCTTGCGCTCCTGCGCCCCACTCTCCAGCGAAGAGGGCTTCGCCTCCACCTTTCGCCACAGGTCAAGCACGTACTGACCACCGACCACTGACTACCGACCACTAAAACTCCTAATTTTTCGCTCATATTTCCTTGACTTTTCCCCCTCAATGGGGTATCCTTGCCATGGCAGTGAGAGTGAAGATTTCTACTCTATGGATATCCTTCGGGAGTCTGAAGGCGCAGAAGTCTATGACCATTTCTTATGGGGCGTTGAGCAGTATCTACGGAGCTGTATCAGGAAAGGCCACCGAGGGGATGCGAAGTATCCTCCGCTGTAAAAAATTTCATCGCTTGGATTGTTAAGACCGAGACGAATGCAGAGCTTCGATGATTGCATCCCCTGGGGATGTGTTTTTTATTGCCCTTCGATGGCGAGGGGCGGCCGCATTCTTTTTGGAGTGCGGCTTTTTCATTTTCCATCCCTCTGCTTCCAAGCATTCACGGAAAGGAAGTCATCCTATGAACGTCATTCACAGCATCAAAGAATTGAAATCCTATGTACACCAGTGCAAAGCCGAGGGGAAATCCATCGGCCTGGTGACCACCATGGGCGCGCTCCATGAGGGGCATGCTTCTTTGATCAAAGCAGCACGGAGCGAAAATGATTTCGTCATCACCACTGTTTTTGTAAATCCTACCCAGTTCGGGCCGAATGAAGACTACGAAGCCTACCCAAGAACCCTGGAGGCCGACGCGAAGGTGGCGGAGGCTGCCGGCGCGGATCTCCTCTTCGCACCGTCTCCTGCTGAAATGTATCCGCATCCGGATATGACCTGGGTGGAAGTGACCGGCCCGATCACGAAGGTCCTCTGCGGCCGCACCCGTCCGATCCATTTCCGCGGCGTCACCACGGTTTGCTGCAAGTTCTTCAACCTCACCGAATGTGACCGCGCGTACTACGGCCTGAAGGATGCGCAGCAGACCCAGGTGCTGACTCGCATGGTGGAGGATCTTTTCATGAATGTAGAGCTCCGTCTCATGCCTATCGTCCGCGAGGCTGACGGCTTGGCGAAGAGCTCCCGTAATGTGTATCTCTCTGCCGAAGAACGCACCGCCGCTCTGGTCCTCTCTCGTAGCCTTAAGCATGCAAAGGAAGCCTTCGAGGCCGGCGAAAGAAATAAGCAGAAGCTCCTCGATATGGTGACAGAGGAAATCAAAGCTGAGCCTATGAGCAATATCGACTATGTAGAAATGTATGGCATGCCTGGTCTTCCGGAGGTGGGCGAAACCATCGAGGGTCAGGTGCTCCTGGCTCTGGCCGTCCGCTTCGGCACGACCAGACTCATTGATAATGTGGTATTGGGATGAAAGGGATAAGGGCTAAGGGCTAAGGGTTAAGGGATATGGCGCGTTTGCCTGCTTCCCCATAGCTTGGAGCTTTTAGCTGGGAGCTTGGAGCTCTATTGGTGACATGTAGCAAGTAATAGCGCTTCGGAAAAGTAGCCAAATACTTCCACCGCTATCGCTTAGTATGCCTACTGTCTCTAGCCGAGCTCAAAGCTATGAGAGAGCAGGTAATTACGCCTCCCCTTGACCCTCTTAGGAGATACACATGCTAAAACAACTCACTCGTTTTTGTACGAAATATATGTCCATCGGCGTGGTGCTGATCGGGATTTTTAGTATTTTCTGGCCGGATGTGATGAAGCCATTCGCGCCGCGGATCCCGCTGCTCTTGGGGATCATCATGTTTGGCATGGGCATGAGCCTGACGCCGAAGGATTTCAAAAATGTTTTCTCTCAGCCGAAGAACATCGCCGTCGGCGCGTTCTTGCAGTTCGTCATCATGCCGGTGGCTTCCTTCGCGCTGGTGCATTTCTTCTCTCTTCCGCCGGAAATCGCCATCGGCGTGGTGCTGGTGGGCTGCTGCCCCGGCGGCACGGCTTCGAACGTGATTTCCTACATCGCCAAAGCCGATGTGGCGCTCTCTGTTTCCATGACCATGGCGAATACCTTGATGGCTCCCTTCGTGACGCCTTTCCTGGTGTGGCTCATCGCCGGCGCCTGGGTGGATATTGATTTCCTCTCCATGATGATTTCCATCGTGAAGATGGTGCTGCTGCCGCTCCTCATCGGCGTAGGCATCAACTATTTCTTCCCGGCGCAGGTGAAGAAGGTGAATTCCATCATGCCTATGTTCTCAGCCCTGGTGGTCATCATCACCGTAGGCTGCGTGGTGTCCCTCTCGGGCCGCACGATCCTGGACAATGGCCTCGTGATCCTGGCTGTGGTGGTGCTGCATAATCTCTGCGGCATGAGCTTGGGCTACTTCTTCGCGAAGAAACTGGCTCTCAAGAAATCTCAGATCCGCGCGATGACCATCGAGGTGGGCATGCAGAATTCCGGCCTCGCTTCCACCCTGGCGCTGATGTACTTCACCGCTGCCGGCGGCATCGCCGGTGCCATCTTCTCGGTATGGCAAAATGTTTCCGGCTCCCTCTTCGCCTCCTACTGTGTAGGCAAGGATGAGGAAGCGGCGCAGGAAGCCAAAATTCCTTCCGGCATCGCAGGAAATTAATTTCGCAAAATGAAAACCGCTCTGAAAAATGATTCGTCACTTTTCAGAGCGGTTTTTATTTTGTGAAAGAAATAGATGGCATATAGGCCGACCTCCACCACTTCGTGGTCCCCCTCCTTCCAGAGGAAGGAGGTACGAGTGGAGGCTTTATCCATTCCATTTCAGGACGCGGCGGCCGTCTTTCCAATCGCTCAGGTAGAGCAGGAAGAAGCGGGCGATGGCGCCGGTGATGAGGGCGGAGATGACCGTCCCTTCGCGGACGCCTTCGATAGTACCCAGGTCGATGGAAGAAAGAATCACCGCGAGGCTCACCAGGATCACATCATTGGTGGTCTTCACTTTGCCGAAGTCCCAGTGGGAGGCGTGGGTGATAGCGTAGACCATCCCATCGCCGGGAAGCATGAGCACATCGGCGATGCCTTGAAGCGAAATCCCCAAGGCTACCAGCGCGGAGCCCACTAAGAGGATGATGATTTTCCAAAGATAAAAATCCGGCTCCACGAAGGCAAAGAAATTCATAAACACATCGATGGAGGCCGCAAAGACTACAGTGCCGGGGATTTGCAAGGCATGAAGCTTCGTGAAATCCTTCCGCAGCACCAGAAGCTGGATCAGTACGAAAACCATATTCACCGCAAAGGTGGTCTCTCCCAAGGTGAAGGGCCACACGAAGCTCATCACATAGGGCAGACTGGAAATCGGCGACGTCCCTAGTAGGCTTTTCACCACCAAAGCAATCCCGGAGGACTGGATAATGACGGCCAATAAAAAAAGCAGCCAACGGCTGGCCTGTGACATAGCATTCCCCTCTTTTCTGAATGATAGGTTTTTATTTTAACGCTAAAAACTATGATAGTCAATGAAGTTTGAAAGAATACCCTTCGAGCGACAGATCGTACGCAAACGTTTTTTCAGAAAGGGTTCGAGGTTCAGGGTTCAAGGTTCAAGGGAAGGTACGCCGCATCAATTCATATAGCGGC
>CAVKMC010000156.1:0-5196 GCA_963657285.1 Agathobacter sp. | reverse complement strand
TATGGCTCTTGACTTTTTTGATTAACCAATTTACACCATTATACAGACATTATCATGATTTCACTGAATGGCTGTTAAAAGGATAGCCGAAAAGATTTTGATGAGTATATTGTTTCATGAAAAGGCAGCGTGAAAAATGCTTTTTCCATGGAAGGGAGCCAGTGTTATGAATATCCATGAATACCAGAGCAAGCAGATTATGCGTGAATATGGCGTCCACGTGCCGGAGGGCTACTCGGCTTTTACCGTAGAGGATGCGGTGCTGAATGCCATGCGCCTCGATACGCCCATCGTTGTGGTAAAGGCGCAGATCCATGCCGGCGGCCGCGGGGAAGCGGGCGGCGTAAAGATCGCGAAATCTTTGGATGACGTGAAGAAATATGCAAAGGAGCTTTTGGGCAAGACCTTGGTGACTCGCCAGACCGGTCCCCAGGGCAAGAAGGTAAACCGCCTCCTCATCGAAGCGGGCTGCCATATTAAAAAAGAATATTACCTGTCCTTCCTGGTAGATCGCCAGTCGGAGAGCGTTGTGATGATGGGCTCCGAGTGCGGCGGCATGTCTATCGAAGATGTGGCCGCAGAGACTCCGGAAAAAATCATTAAGGAATACATCGACCCGGTCATCGGCCTCGCTGATTTCCAGGCGCTGCGCATGGCGTACGCTCTTCATTTCGAAAAGCCGACTGTCAGAAAAGCAGCAGCCTTCATGAAGCATTTGTACAATATTTTCGTAGATAAGGATTGCTCCCTGGCCGAAGTAAACCCCATGGTTGTCACCGAGGAAGGCGACGTGATGGCTCTCGATGCGAAGCTGAACTTCGACGACAGCACCCTGTCTCGCCATCCGGAAATCGTAGCGCTTCGCGACATCACGGAAGAAGATGACAAGGAAAGAAAGGCAGCCGCTGAAGGGCTGAACTACGTAAACCTGGGCGGCGACGTGGCTTGCATGGTCAATGGCGCAGGCCTCGCTATGGCTACCGTGGACATCATCAAAGAAAACGGTGGCGAACCGGCAAACTTCTTGGATGTCGGCGGTGACTCTACGCCGGAGAAAATCGTGGCAGCTTTCAATATCATGCTCGAAGACAATCAGGTGGATAGCATCCTGATCAATATTTTCGGCGGCATCAACAAGTGCGACGTCATTGCTACCGGTATCGTAGAAGCGGCGAAGCTCCTCTCCGGCGGTAAGGAAGAATTTGCCATCCCGGTCATCGTACGTTTGGAAGGCAGAAATGTAGAAAGAGGCCGCCAGATCCTGGAAGAAGCTCACATCAAGAATCTCTATCCCACCACATCCATGGACGACGGCGCAAAGCTGGCGATCCGTCTGGCTAAGGAATGCAGAGCAGCAAAGAAATAAGGCGTTTCGCCTTCCGTGGCAGCTTTGAAATAAAATTATTCTGCTGAGAGGGGTTCAGGTTCGAGGTTCAAGGTGCAAGGGAAGGTACGCCGCATCAAATTAAAAAGCAGCGCCATATATAAGGGCGAAGCCCACTGCTTTTACCCCCTTCCTCTGGAAGGGGGAGGGCCCGAAGGGCGGGGGTTAGTTTGGAAGAAGGTGCTTGAAGAGCGCATGATGCGATTGGATTTTTCAAGCTTACGGCGCTTCTTGATTTCTGCGCCGCACCACCCCCTTGAACCTTGAACCCTGAACCTTGAACCTAAAATTCCTTTTATTTCATATAAGGAGCAAATAACATGAGCGTTTTAATTCATAAAGATACCAAAGTCATCGTCCAGGGCATCACCGGCAAGGCAGCCCGTTTCCATACGGAACAGATGCAGGCCTACGGCACTCACATCGTCGGCGGTACCGCACCGGGGAAGGCCGGAGAAATTTGCTGCAATGTGCCGGTCTTCAATACGGTTCGTGATGCAGTGACCGTCACCGGCGCCACCGTGTCTGTCATTTTCGTCCCAGCTACCTTCGCAGCCGATGCGATTCTGGAAGCTGTCGAAGCAGGCCTGGACCTGGTGGTGTGCATCACCGAACACATCCCGGTAGAGGATATGGTAAAGGTACATCGCTACATGGTGGGCAAGAAGACCCGCCTCATCGGACCGAACTGCCCGGGCCTCATCTCCGTGGACGAAGCGAATATCGGCATCATCCCCGGACAGATTTATAGAAAAGGCCACGTGGGCGTGGTGTCCCGCTCCGGCACATTGACCTACGAAGCCACCTTCCAGCTCACCAATGCCGGCATCGGCCAGACCAGCGCTATCGGCATCGGCGGCGACCCCATCAAAGGCACTGACTTCATTGACGCGCTGAAGCTTTTCAATGACGACCCGGACACGAAGGCCGTCCTCCTCATCGGCGAAATCGGTGGCAATGCGGAAGAGCAGGCTGCCCAGTGGATTCATGAAAACATGAAGAAGCCGGTGGCTGCCTTCATTGCCGGCCGCATGGCACCTCCAGGCAAACGCATGGGTCACGCCGGCGCCATCATCACCGGCGGCAAAGGCACTGCTGCAGAAAAAATCGCAGCCCTTAACGCCGTAGGCATCCCGGTGGCGGAGACCGTAGCCCACATCGGCGAGACTGTCATCGAGCTTTTGAAAAAAGAAGGACTCTACGAAGTCTGCCATACCTGCTAAGAATGAAAAGAGCCTCGAACGTTTGCATCGTTCGAGGCTTTTTGTGTGGGGAAATTGAGATGGTGAGAGGATGAAGGGTTGAGAACATGAGAATAGAGGACCAGTCTGCATACCTTGACCGCTGACCACTGATTTCTAATTACTAATTACTAACCACTAATTGCTAACTGAAATCCCTCTTGACTATCTCTCCTAATTCCGTTAATGTTTAAATCAAGAATAGGAGGATGCATTATGTTTGCTAAATTTCAGGATTCCTTGCTGTTTCTCGTTTTGGGCTACGGTATTTTCCGTATCGGTTGGGGTGATGGCTTCACGCTGATGAATACCTTCATCCTGCTTGGCTCCATCGTGGCGATTATTTCCATGGTTCTCAGACGGAGCGGCTACCTGGCGGCAGCAGAGAAAAAGAAACAGGAAGCCATGGCGGAGAAGGAAAAAGAAAATTGAACGTTTGCGGTATTGAGACTGGAAAGGCAGCGCCTTGCAGTCTCATTTTTGCTTTTTGGTAACCGGCAGTTGGTAGCGTGCTTGGCAGCCAACCATCATCCGGCTTAACGGCCACCTTCTTCCCAAAGAAGGCCATGCGTGTTGGATCGTCGTCAGTCGCGTACTGATTACCGATCACTGATCACTAAATTCTAAACCGTTCTCCCCGCCCCTTTTGCCATGCTTTCCCGAGTATGCTAAAATTAAAAATATCTATAAGACTAAGGAGGCGCGAGATGAATCCTGATTTATATATTGTTCGAAAAATCAATGGCTTGGCCGGTCGCAAGAGGTCGGTGGATCTTTTCATGGATCTTTTGACGCGCTATGGTCATTGGGCTTTTGTGATTTATGGACTTTTGCTTTGGCTTGCACCGGGCGAGGATCGCATGCGTCGGAGGCGCTGCTGCATCCTAGCGTTCATGGGCGTAATGATCGCGTCTTTGATTTCCTTTGTGATCGGGAAGCTTTGGTTTAGAAATCGGCCATTCACGAAGGATTGGCGGATTTGGAATTTCACCGGCCACAAGGCCAATGCCTCCTTTCCAAGCAATCACACCATGAATGGCGCTGTGGTGGCCATGGAGCTTTTGAAGATGGGCATGCCCGGCTCTCGATTCATGGCTCTCTTCGCCGGGGTCCTGGCTTTCACGAGACTCTTTGCGGGGATGCACTATCCCACAGACCTTTTGGGCGGCGTCACCATCGCAGGCTGCGTCCACTGGGCGCTCCACCGCCCGCAAATGAGCGGCGCGATTTCCTGCATCACGAAACTGGCGTCAAAGGTGAGTGATTGGATTTTGAAAAGGTAGTGATTTGGTAATTAGTAATTAGTAATTAGTAATTAGTAATTAGTAGTCAGTGGTCAGGATGTGATTAACGGCAGCTTCACGAGGCAAGCTAACCACTATGCTCTGAAAACTCGCATACTAAATACTAAATACTAAATACTAAACCGCCCACGTTTATTAGAAAAGAAACGGAGGTGATTCCATGGCTGAAATGGAGACGGGCAGCAAGATGTCGATCATTCGGATCGTGCAGGTGCTCCTTCGGGAGTCAGACAAGGACCATCCGTTGTCGCAGCAGGATATATTGAATTGCCTCGAGGGAAAGTACGGCATGGTGGTGAGCCGGAAATCGGTGAGCCGCAACCTGGCGCGGCTCAAGGAGGCGGGGCTTCCGGTGCTATGCCGCGAGGTGCCGCGGGTGGTGAATGGCAAGGCGGCGCCGATTTCTTTGGATTGGTACTGGGATCACGTGTTGCCGCCGGAGGATTTGAAGCTTCTGATTGACCTCTTGTATTTCTCCCATTTGCCGGCTTCGCAGATCAAGCAGGTGGCAGAGAAATTAAAGCTGCTGCAGATTCGTTGCTTCGATGATGGGAAGAACGGGATTCGGAATTTGCCCATTTTCTCAACGTACGGGGATGCGAAGGAGCCGCTTTCTGTGATTTCCCAGGCCTTGCAGGAGAAGAAGCAGATTTCCTTTTACTACGACCACTATGAAGCCGATGGGAAGCGCCATCATGGATTGACTCCCGGCGGCGAGGAGAAGCTGCATCAAATTCACCCCTTCTTCGTGGTGGCGGCGGATGATCGCTATTGCCTTTTGGGGAGCGAAGAGGGGCGGGAAGTGATTTCCCCTTTCTTCGTGGATCTGATGGATCAGGTGACGCTCCTCGATGAATCGGCGCGTTTGCAGAAATCCTTGGAGAGCGCCGATGCCCAGGTGAAGCCTTCGGATTTCTTTGCGGTCTCTCGTGATTTATATGCGGGAAATCAGGAGCTCTGCACCTTCGAGGCGGACTGGCGGCTCATGACGGACATCACGCTGGACTTTGGCAAAGCGGCCCGCTTAGTATCGGCCAGCCAGGGGAAGGTGCAGGTGGAGGTCACCATCGTGCCCGCGGCGCTGAAGGCCTGGGCGCTGAAGCATGCGCCCTATGTGAAGGTGACGGGGCCGATATACTTGGCGCGGGAGGTGAAGGAGGCGGCCCAAGGATTGGCTGCCCTCTATGGCCTATGATTTGGACAATCCTCACTGGGCTGCTGGCGCTTCTCTTTTTGGTGCTCCTGTGGCCTGTGACCTATCGGATTT
>CAVKMC010000155.1:0-5226 GCA_963657285.1 Agathobacter sp. | reverse complement strand
CTCCTAGCTCCTAGCTATGACGAAGCAGGTACGCGCGCCTTATCCCTTATCTCTAATCCCTGAATTTCCGAAAGGATTCTCATGAACAATTATCTAAATACATTAAACGACCGCCAGCGGGAAGCGGTGATGCAGACGGAAGGGCCGGTACTCATCATGGCCGGCGCCGGGTCGGGCAAGACGAAGGCTCTGACCTGCCGTATCGCTTACATGCTCGAGCAGGGGATTTACCCGGGAGAAATCCTGGCCATCACCTTCACGAATAAAGCGGCCCAGGAAATGCGGGAGCGTGTGCACAATCTAGTGGGCCCCTCGGCGGACCGCATCTGGATGTACACCTTCCACTCCTTCGGCGCCCGTTTCCTGCGTAGGGAAATCGCCAATTACCCGCCGTACACAGACAAATTCACCATTTATGACTCCGACGACTCGAAGACATTGGTGAAGAACTGCCTGAAAGAGCTGAACTTAGACGACAAGCATTTCCAGCCGAACGCGGTGCAGAATCATATTTCCAATGCGAAGAACCAGCTCATCGACCCCAAGCAATTCCGGGCCCAGGTGGGAAGCAATTTCTTCGCCCAGAAAATCGCCGACGTTTACGAGCTCTATGACAAGCACATGAAGCAGAATAACGCCCTCGATTTCGACGATCTGCTTTTCATCACCACCAAGCTGCTCTCCGTCGAGGCCATCCGTAAGCGCTGGCAGGACCGTTTCCACTATATCTTGATCGACGAATACCAGGATACGAACCATGCCCAGTACCTCATGGCCCGCTACATCGCCGGCTCCTTGCAGAATATCTGCGCCGTCGGCGATGCGGACCAGAGCATTTATTCCTGGCGCGGCGCGGACCTTCGCAATATCATGGATTTCCAGAAGGACTATCCCCAGGCGAAGGTGATCAAGCTGGAGCAAAATTACCGCTCCACCCAGACCATCCTGGATGCCGCCAATGCGGTGATTCAGAACAATCCTGACCGTCCGTCGAAGCGCCTGTGGACGGAGAATAATACAGGAAATCATCTGCTCCACTACACGGCTATGGACGAGCACAACGAGGCGGATTTCATCGTCAGCACCATGAAAAAGGAGCATGACGAGAAGCGCCGGCCTTACGGAGAAATGGCGGTGCTCTACCGCATGAATGCCCAGTCCCGTGTCATCGAAGAAGCTCTGGTACGCCGCGGCATCGCTTACACCATGGTAGGCGGCACCCGATTTTATGACCGCGCGGAAATCCGCGACATTATGGCGTATCTGAAGGTGATCAACAATTTCCGGGATAACATCAGCCTCACCCGCATCATCAATGTGCCGAAGCGCGGCATCGGCGCTACCACGGTGCAGAAGCTCATGGACTATGCCAATGCGAATGAGATTTCTATGTTCGAAGGTATCATGGGCATCGAGGGCAGCGGCCTTCCCAGTGCGGCCCAGCAGAAGCTGCAGAAATTCAGCGCGGTGATCTTTGATTTCCTTAATGCATCGTCGGAAATGAACGTTTTCGAGCTCATTCAGAAAATCATGAATGACACGAAATATGTGCAGCTTTTGCAGGAAAGCAACGATCCCCAGGCCCAGAGCCGCGAGGAAAACTTAGGCGAACTCCTCTCTGTGGCGAAGGATTTCACCGATGAACAGCCCGAAGGGGGCCTCGCGGAATTCCTGGAAAAGGTGGCTCTTGTGAACGACGTAGACACCTACGAAGGAGAAGAGGACCGGGTCACCCTGATGACCATCCACAGCGCCAAGGGGCTGGAATTCCCGCTGGTCTTCCTGCCGGGCATGGACGAAGGCATTTTCCCCGGCGTTCGTTCCTTCATGGAGGCATCGGCGCTGGAAGAAGAGCGGCGCCTCTGCTACGTGGCCATCACCCGCGCGAAAGAGCAGCTCTATCTCTCCAATGCCCACATGCGCACCATGTACGGCCAGATCAAGCCCTATCAGCCCAGCCGTTTCTTAGAGGAAATCCCGCCGGACCTGATGGACAAGATCATCACCGATGAGGAAAGAAATCGCCGGCAAATGGCCGCCCGCCGCCGCACCGAGCAGCATAGCCGCCTGGCCCTCTCGGAAGCTACGGTGAATAAGCCAAAGAGAAATAGCGTGAAAGCCCGCTACGATTGGAAGGTGGGCGACATCGCCATTCACACCATGTGGGGCAAGGGCAAGGTCGTAGCCGTCTCCGGCAGCGATACGAAGATGATGCTAAAGCTCGAATTCCCGGGCAATAGCATCCGCCAAGTCATGGTAGCCTTCGCACCGATTACGAAGGAAGAGTGAAGTTAGGGATAAGGCGCGTTTGACGTTATCGTCATAGCTATGAGCCTGGAGCTAGGAGCTTGGAGCTCCGCAGGTGTCAGGTAAGCACACTTAGGCGGTAGAGACATTGCGTTCCCGCCAAGTATGGCCACTGACACTAATAAAGCTCCAAGCTCCCAGCTCATAGCTCCTAGCTATGACGAGGCAGGTACGCGGCGGGCCATATCCCATATCCCTTTTTACCAAAGGAGCACCCCAATGATACCGGAAGAAATCAAAGAAAAAGCAGAGAAGCTCCGGCGGGAGCTTCGCCACCATAGCTACCTGTACTATGTGCTCGATCGTCCGGAAATCACGGACTATGAATTCGACCATATGTACCGAGAATTGGTGGATTTAGAGAAAGAATATCCCGAGCTGGTGACGCCGGATTCGCCGACCCAGCGCGTGGGCGCGAAAGCATCGGAGGATTTCCAGAAGGTGCGTTTCCGCAAGCCCATGCTGTCCCTGGCGAATGCCTTCAATGCAGAGGAGCTTTACGAATTTGACCGCCGCGTGAAGCAGGGTTTAGGCGAGGAAAAGGTGGAGTATATCACCGAGCTCAAAATCGACGGCCTCTCCATGAATCTCATTTATGAGAATGGCAGCCTGGTGCAAGGGCTCACCCGCGGCGACGGCCGCGTGGGGGAGGATGTGACGTCGAATGTGAAGACCATCCACACCATTCCGCTCTACATCGAGAATGCGCCGCCCTACCTCGAAGTGCGGGGCGAAGTGTACATGCCGCGGAAAAGCTTCATCGCCTTGAACGAAGCGCGGGACGAGGCGGGGCTCATGCCCTTTGCAAATTGCCGCAACGCCGCCGCCGGTTCCCTTCGTCAGCTGGATCCCCATGTGACAGCCTCTAGAAATCTGGCCTTCTTCGCCTATGCTTTGGGCGACATCGAAGGCATGGAAATCCGCTCCCAGGGAGAGCTCCTCCAAAAGCTGTCGGATTTCCATTTCCAAGTGAATCCGAATTATCGCAAATGGAGCTCCATCGAGGGCGTCATCGAAGGCGTGAATGAATGGGAAACCAAGCGTCACGACCTGGGCTATGACACCGATGGCATGGTCATTAAAGTAAATGATTTCGCCCAGCAAAACCGCTTGGGCGCTACGGTGAAGGATCCCAAGTGGGCCATGGCCTACAAGTATCCGCCGGAAGAGGCGGAGACCCGCATCGAGAAAATTGTCGTCACCATGGGCCGCACCGGCGTCCTGACGCCGTCGGCGGACCTCACGCCTGTCCATCTCGCCGGCACCACCGTGAAGCGGGCGACGCTGCACAATCTTGATTTCATTCGGGAGAAAGATATTCGTGAAGGGGACTATGTGCGGATTTACAAGGCCGGGGAAATCATTCCGGAAATCGCCAAGGTTTTGAAGGAAAAAAGAAATGGCGCAGAGAAGCCCTTCGAAATGCCGACGGCCTGCCCGGTCTGCGGCGGCGAGGTGTCCCGCGTAGAAGGGGAGGCCGCCTTCCGCTGCACCAATCCCGAATGTGGCGGCGTGGTGCGGGAGAAGCTCATCCACTTCGCATCCCGCGACGCCATGAATATCGAAGGCCTGGGCCCCTCGGTGGTGGATAGCCTCCTGGCCTACCGCTTGGTGAATGACCCCTCCGATTTCTACCAATTAAAGGTAGAAGACATCGAGCAGATCGAGCGCATGGGGGAGAAGAGCGCGCAGAACCTGGTGGCCGCTATCGCTGATAGCAAAGGCAGAGGTCTCGCGAAGCTTCTCTTCGGCCTGGGCATCCGCTTCCTGGGCGCTAAAGGGGCGGAGCTGGTAGCGAAGAAATATCACACCATTTCAGCGCTGATGGAAGCCTCGGCGTCCGATATCCAGGAAACCGAAGGCATCGGCAAGGTCATCGCCGGGAGCCTCTACGATTACCTTCATGACATGAAGCACATGATGGTGATCGACAAGCTCCGAAATGCGGGGGTCCTGATGGATGAAATCGTTGAAGAAACCACCGGCGGCGCCTTCGAAGGAGAAATGGTGGTCCTCACCGGCAAGCTTTCCCGCATGGGCCGCCGCGAAGTCGGCGACATCATCAAGCACCAAGGTGGCGAAGTCCAAAGCTCCGTCACCGGCAAGACCACCCTGGTGGTCGCCGGAGAAGACGCCGGCAGCAAACTGGAAAAAGCCCGCGCCAAGGGAATCCCCGTGATCAGCGAGGAGGAGTTCTTGCAAAGAGCGGGGGGTCAATTAAGTAGTCGGTAGTCGGTAGTCGGGGCGCGTTTAGCTGCTGCCTCATCCACGCCGCGTCTTGCTGAGTACCGATTACTGGCTGTTAAATCGATAACGGAAAGTGGAAAAAGTATTAGGTAAAAACCAAATGCGTCCCGATTACCGACTACCGACCACCGACCACTAAACAACTACATTCAAAAGGAGAAACCAAAATGAGCAACGTAAACAAAAAATGCAAAGTCCACTACGAAGGTACCTTCAACGACGGCACCAAATTTGATTCCTCTTATGACAGAGGCGAACCATTGGCTTTCATCTGCGGCGCCGGCCAGATGATCAAAGGCTTTGACAAAGCCGTAGAAGACATGGAAGTGGGAGAAATCAAAAACATCCACCTCATGCCGGAAGAAGCTTACGGCATGCCTGACCCGGACAATATCTTGACCGTAGAACAGTCTCAGATGCCCGGCTCCGAAGAATTGGAAGTCGGCGAAAAGGTCTATCTCTCCGGCCCCATGGGTCAGCGTTTCCCGGTAAAGGTCACCGAAAAGACCGAAACCACCATCACCTTCGATGCCAACCACGAAATGGCAGGGAAGGAACTGAATTTCAAAATCGAATTGGTCTCCGTAGGCTGATCGCGGTAAAAGGCTCCCTTTGTGGGGGCTTTTTCGCTATCGATTTAGTGATCAGTGATTAGTAAATCAACCTTCCCAC
>CAVKMC010000154.1:0-5274 GCA_963657285.1 Agathobacter sp. | reverse complement strand
CAGCGTGGATGCTTGGCGGTAGAGTCCAGGGACGTGTCTCTACTGCTTAGCATGCTTACTGACGCCAATGAAGCTCCAAGCTCCCAGCTCCTAGCTCAAAGCTATGAGGAAGCAGGTACGTGCGCCCCGACTACCACCCGTCATCCGCCCCGTAGGCATCTTCTTCCCAAAGAAGGCAAAGCGAAGAGTGGGGGGCATCGTCAAACGCGGCCTTATCCCTTGTCCCATATCCCTTCGCGCCTGCGGCGCGACTTCCCCCTTGTCACAGCATGCTCTAAGGGTGTATAGTTAGGTCAGATATGTTCTATTTCTTTTACGGGGAGGCGTAGGTATGAAGAAGATTATTTTATTTCTGAGCGCACTTTTCATGATGCTTACCATGAGCACGGCGCAGGCGGCCGGGGAGACGGCGGCTTCTATGGTGTGGGTGAATCCGAATTGCGTGAGCGATATCACGGAAGCGGAAGGGAAGATGAATGCGGGGCTGCAGAAGGCTTTGGCCAGATACCAATTCCGCTTCATCGACTCCGTGCAGTCTCAGATGGCTATGCAGCAGTACATGATCGAGAGCGGCGAGGTGCCGGATGACAACAAGACCAGCGTGGGCTTCCTGCCGAAGAAGGCGGACCTGAAGGCCATCGCGGAGGATCTGGGCGTACAGTATGTGGTTTTCTGCAATGCCCGCATCACTGACGAAAAGGAAAAGGTGGCTTGGATGTCCTGGACCGGTACGAAATATGAAGTGACTGTCCTCTTCACCACCATCGTGTACTCCACCGCAGAGGATCGCTACGCATTCTTCAACCAGATGTCTGTGAAGGAAAATGCAGCAGGCACCTCCAGCACCGAGCGCGCATTCAAGAAGACTTGTGAGTCCTATTTCACAAAGAAACTGACTCCGGATCTGTTTGTGTTGAAATAAGAAATAAAAAAGCCCGGCGGAGAGCTGGGCTTTTTTATTTGGGCGGGATGATGCGCGTTTGCTGGTATCGCCATAGCTAGGAGCCTGGAGCTAGGAGCTTGGAGCTTTATTGGAGTCAGTAGGCATGCTCGGCGGTGGAGTCTAGGAGCGTGCGCATTTAACGATTGTCTCAAGACCGCGCTGCTAAGCATGCCTACTGACACTAAAGAGGCTCCAAGCTCCAAGCTGAAAGCTCAAAGCTATGGCGAGGCAGGCACGCGGATACCTCAAGCCTTTACCGCCAAGCGCCTTCGCTGGACTCCAGCCGAGCTCCAAGCTCCAAGCTAAAAGCTCAAAGCTATGAGGAGGCAGGTACGCGGACGCCCTATCCCTGTACTCCTATGCTATAATAAAAGATAGTCTATAAGCGCCTTCGGGCGAGAGTGATAGAGGTTTCGAAATGGCAAAGAAATATCAGATCTTGGTGAATGCCGATGACTTTGGGCGGCATGTGCTCATCGATCGGGCAGTGGCGCGGTGCGTGGAGGCCGGGTGCCTTCGGTCGGCGACTTTGATGCCCGGAGGAAAGGCTTTCGACGATGCGGTGGATGTGGCGCGCTCCCATCCGGCGCTGGGCGTGGGGATCCATCTGACGCTGGTGAATGGATTTCCTGTGTGCGACCCGAAGGAGATTCCCTCTCTGGTGACGGATGAGGGTGTCTTCCTGGATAATTATGTGGAGTTCGTGAAGCATTTCCTTTCCGGAAAAATTTCCATGGCCGAGGTGCGGCGGGAGCTCCTGACGCAGGCGGAGAAGATGAAGCGGACTGGCCTCGCCCTCACCCACGTGGATAGTCATCAGCACATGCACATGCTGCCGGGGGTGATTGATTGCGCTCTCGATGCCGCCGAGGCGGCGGGAGTGAAGCGGGTGCGTATTTCCCACACGCCCCTCTTCACGGCCTTCGAAGGCGTGGGGCAGCTGGTGGGACGCCTCGGGCTCTTCACGCTGGCGGAAATGTCGGAGTGGAAGGCGAAGCGTCGGCATTTCTCTATGCCCGATCACTTCGCCGGCATCGTGGCAGGCGAGGCGGTGCACGAAGGGCATTTCTTGGATATCATAAGAAATATGAAGCCCGGCACCACGGAGGTCATGATGCACCCCGGGACGGATAATCAAAAATTAATCGCCGACTGCGCCTGGGAGCACGACTTCGAGGCGGAGATGCAGGCGATCCTCTCGCCGAAGGTTCTCGCGGCGCTCAAGGAACGCGGCGCGGCGCCGGTGAATTTCGGCGCGCTGTAGTGCGAAGGGTGGCGCGTGTACCTGTTCCCCCGTAGCTAGGAGCTCCAAGCTCCAGGCTCCGAGCTCCAAGCTATGGCGAAGCAGGGAAACGCGCATGCGACTAGACGCTATCGCCAAGCATGCCTACTTGACTCCAGCCGAGCTCCAAGCTCAAAGCTATGAAGAAGCAGGTATGCGGGTCTTATATCGATTTACAAAAAGGATACACCATGGAAAAGAAATCACAAGCTGGAAAGACGGCCTTGGCTATTGGCCTCTGTTTCCTATTTATGTTTGCACTGAATCTCCTGATGCCGCTGCATCGAGATGATTATGAGTACTCCCTGATCTGGGAGACGAACCGGCACATTCAGAATCTGCCGGACATTTTCGAGTCTCTGTATCGCCACTATTTCATGCATGGCGGGCGGATGGTTTCCTTTTTTACCCAGGAAATATTTCTCCTCCATGACAAGCTGTGGTTCGACATCGCCAATGCGCTGGTGTACACCGGGCTCATGCTGCTCCTCCTGTGGCACAGCCTGCGGCGGGTGACGCTTGACATCGGGCCCTGGCGGGTGGCGCTGGCGTTTCTTTTGATGTGGCTGGCGTTCCCTCACTTCGGCGAGGTGGCGGTGTGGATGTGCGGGTCCGTGGTGTATCTGTGGACCGGGTTCTGGGGATTTTTATTTCTGCTGCCCTACAATCTTTTCTTCGCCGGCCGCTTTGAGAAATCCGGGCCCCTCACCGCCTTCGTGATGCTCCTCATCGGCGTCCTGGCAGGCTGGTCGGTGGAGAATCTCTCGGTCACTGTGAATGCCATCGCCTTCCTGTCGGCGGTGTATTGCTGGAGAAATAAAAAGCTCCGCGCCTGGATGGTGACGGGGCTCCTGGGGTCTACCATCGGCTTCTTCCTTCTGGTGGGCGCGCCGGGGAATTACGTGCGCTACGGCCAGCAGGGGGCCGGCAAGGGGATCCTTCGCCACATCGGAAATCAGTTCGCCGGCGGCGGGGAAATGATGCTCTATGTGCTGCCGGTGCTCTTGCTCCTCATCCTTGCGTGGAAGGGCATCCGCCTCATGATGCTTCGTCAGCGGGGCGAGGCGATTTCCTGCGTGCCCAAGTCCTTTGGCACCTCGCAAATCGTGACGCTTCTCGTGATTGCCGTGATGCTGGCATCCTACACCTCCGGCGGCTGGGTGGGCTCCTCGATCGCTGATTTCCTCATCGCCCACGTGCTGGTGCCGCTCCACATGGACAAGCCCATGGCGGTCTATCGCCTGGCCCACACCCTTTCGGGGCTGGAGGAAATGGTGATTTACCTCGGCGGCGTGGCTATCATTTATAGCCTCGCGAAGAAGGCCATGGGCATCCCCAAGGGCGCGCTGAAGTCTGTGAAGCTCAAGGAAATAGGCGCGGCCTTCCCGGAGGCCCGGTTCGCCGCTGTGTGCTTCGTCCTTGCGGCTTTCAATAATTTCGTCATGATCGCAGCGCCCACCTTCCCTGCGCGCGCGACCTTTAGCTCCGTGTGCCTCATCCTTATCGGGACCCTCGCCATCTTGCGGATTCCTGAAGTCTCTGAAGCCTTCCGCGGCCGCGTGCTTCGGATCCTTTCCATCGGCGGCGCGGCCGTGGGCCTCTTCCTCGCCTTCGGCGCCTTCCTGATTTCCTACACCATGACACAGGAGCAGGCGAAGCGCATCGCCATCCTGGAAGAAAAGCAGGGCTCCATGGAAGTCGTGGAATTCCCCCCGCTCCCCATTAATCACCGCGCCATGCGCCATGTCTTCTATGTGGACTTTGACAACGTGGTCACCAAAGGCGGGATTTGTAGGTATTATGGGGTGAAGGATATAGAGGTGAAGTGACGCTGGAGGCAAGGGGACTCGCATACCTGCTTCGACATAGCTTTGAGCCTGGAGCTAGGAGCTTGGAGCTTTATTGGCGACAGTAAGCATGCGCGGCGGTGGAGTCTAGGCGCGATGCGCGTTTACCTGCTTCGTCATAGCTAGGAGCTATGAGCTGGGAGCTGGGAGCTTCGTTAGCGTCAGTTGGCATACTGGACGGCAGTGTCCAGGGATACGCGCGTTTACCTATTGGCTCAAGACTCCACCGCCACGCGTGCCTACTGGACTCTAGCCGGGCTCCAAGCTCCAAGCTCCAAGCTCCAAGCTATGACGAAGCAGGTACGCGCGGCCCGACTACCGACTACGAAACCACTACAGTTAAAGGAGGCCCCAAATGGGCACACGAAAGAAAGGCATACTGCAATGCGCCGCCGGGGCGATCTTTTGGGCGGCCAGCGGGCTGGCGGGGCAGTACCTTCTGGTGGACCGCGGCATCGCGCCGGTGTGGCTCACCTTTTGTCGGCTCCTGGCTGCCGGCGCGTTGCTCCTTGCCATGGCGGCCATGCAGGGAGACATCTGGGCCATCTGGAAAAATTCGCGGGACCGGCGGCTGGTTCTCATCTTCGGCGCCTTCGGCATGCTGGGGACCCAGTACGGCTATTTCGCATCCATCAAGTACAGCAACGCGCCGACGGCTACGGTGCTGGAGTACCTGATGCCGATTTTAATTATTTTTTGGCTCTGCCTCACGCAGAAGCGCTGGCCCTTTGTCCTGGAAATTCTTTGCACTGCCTTCGCCTTCGTGGGGACAGTGCTCATCGCGACGCAGGGGGATTTCACATCGCTGGCTCTTTCTGAAAAGGCGCTCTTCTGGGGGCTCCTGGCCGCGGTGGCCTGCGCGCTCTATACCGTGGAGCCCCAGGAAATCATTCAGACCTACGGCGCGCCCATCGTCATCGGCTGGGGCATGTGCATCGCAGGCCTCGCGCTCTCGCCGGCGATGCCCTTCGCGGAATTCACAGGCGCCATTGACTGGGCTGTGGCCGCTGCCTTTGCCTTCGTGGTGCTCTTTGGCACCATCTGCTCCTTCGTGCTCTATCTGGGCAGCACGAAATATATTTCTCCCGCCGAGGCCAGCATCATCGCCGCCCTGGAGCCGCTCTCGTCCATCCTCTTCGCCTTCCTCCTCTTCGACCAGAGCTTCGGACTCGTGGAGCTCCTAGGCATGGCGCTCATCATCG
>CAVKMC010000153.1:0-5313 GCA_963657285.1 Agathobacter sp. | reverse complement strand
GCCAAACGCGTACTGACCACTGACCACTGACCACTGACCACTGACCACTGACCACCGACCACTGACCACTGACCACCGACCACTAATTACTAATTACTAAATCGACAGCCTTATCTCCCGCTCACTTTTTATTCTTCTCCCTCGCCACCAGGATCGGGTCGCCGCCGAGGCCCCAGTTTTCCAGCGGCACTTCGTCGATGGTGACCACGGTGGACGCGGGATTTTTGCGAAGCACGTCGGCCAAAAGATCCGTGACTCCGCGAATGAGCCGAGCCTTCTGCTCCGGCGTCACATTTCCTTCGCGGGTGATTTTGATGTTTACGTAGGGCATGATGAGACTCCTTGTAAAAAGGGTTCAAGGTTCAAGCATTTAGGTTCAAGGGAAGGAGCGGCGCACAAATTAAGAAGCGCCGCAAGTTTGAAAAAAGTTGATTCACATTTTCTATATTTCAAAACTCACGCCGCTATATGAATTGATGCGGCGTACCTTCCCTTGAACCCTGAACCTTGAACCCTGAACCTTTTATCTTTATTTCAAAAGATTATCATTTTCAAAGTAATTGATTCTCATAGCGCGGCGGACTTCGTAGAGGGTGCATGCGGCGGTGTTGCCGGCTCTTTCGCAGCCTTCCATGAGCATGTCGCGGACGTCGGTGAGGTGCTGCTCCCAGTATTCTCTCTTTTCGTGGATCGGGCGCAGGGTCTCCTGCATGACGTTATTGAGGAAGCGCTTTACCTTCACGTCGCCCAGGCCCCCACGGGTGTAGTGGGCTTTCATTTCGTCCAGGTTTGCATACTCCGGTGCGAAGGCAGCGAAGTGCTCTGGTGTGCTGAAGGCGTCGAGGTAGGTGAAGACCGGATTTCCTTCCACGTGCCCCGGGTCATCACGGCGCAGGTGGGTCGGGTCGGTGAACATGGACATGATTTTCTTTTCGATGTCTTCCGGGGAGTCGGCGAGGTAGATGCAGTTGCCGATGGACTTACTCATCTTCGCTTTGCCGTCGGTGCCCGGCAGGCGCAGGCAGGCTTTGTTGGAGGCGAGGACGATTTCCGGTTCCACCAGAACTTCGCCGTAGGTGTCATTGAATTTGCGGACGATCTCGCGGGTCTGCTCGAGCATGGGCTCCTGGTCTTCGCCTACCGGCACGTGGGTGGCCTTGAAGGCGGTGATATCGGAGGCCTGACTCACGGGGTAGCAAAGGAATCCGGCGGGGATGCTGGCTTCGAAATTTTTCTGCTGGATTTCCGCTTTTACGGTCGGATTTCTCTGGAGGCGCGCCACGGTGACCAGGTTCATGTAGTACATGGTGAGCTCGGTGAGCTCCGGCACCATGGACTGGATGAAGATGCAGGACTTCTTGGGGTCAAGGCCCACGGCGAGATAGTCCAAAGCGACCTGGAGGACATTCTTTCTCACCTTCTCCGGGTTCTCGGCATTGTCCGTCAAGGCCTGGGTGTCGGCGATCATGATATAGATGTCGTCAAAGGCGCCGGAATTCTGCAGCGCTACGCGTTCGCGAAGGGAGCCCACATAGTGGCCCACATGAAGGCGGCCGGTAGGGCGGTCGCCGGTAAGGATAACTTTTCTCATAGTCTTTCTCCTGTGAATGATTGGATATGGTTCTTTTTATTGTAGCACATTTTGGGGGAAATAGGGATAAGGGATATGGCGTGCTTACCTGCTTCGCCATAGCGAGGAGCTTTGAGCTAGGAGCTTGGAGCTCTTGCAGAGTCCAGCGGGGATGCTGGCTGGTAGAGTCCAGGGGCCTGGCGCGTTTGGCTGCTTCAACATAGCTTGGGGCTTTATTGGCGTCAGTAGGCGTGCTTGGCGTTAGAGTCATTGCGTCTCCGCTAAGCATGCCTACTAAACTCTAGCCGGGATCCAAGCTCCTAGCTATGACGAAGCAGGTACGCGGTCCTTATCCTTTGCCACCAAAAGAAAAAAGCCGCAGGCGCTCTGCGGCTCTTTCTATTTCCTCATCCGAGCACATCCGCCAGGACCTTCATGAGCTTGGGGATCTCGATGGGCTTGGGGATGTGGCCATTCATGCCGGCTTGGAAGGCGAGCTTTTTGTCTTCCTCGAAGGCGTCGGCGGTCATGGCGATGATGGGGGTGTTTGCGATTTTGGAATCAGGAAGCGTGCGGATTTCTTTCGTGGCGATGTAGCCATTCATGCGGGGCATCTGGATGTCCATGAGGATCAGGTCGTACTGTCCTTCCTTGGCCATTTTCATTTTCGATACCGCCACGTCGCCGTCGTCGGCCACGTCCACGAGGAATCCCTTTTCCTCCAGGATGGAGAGGGCGATTTCCTGATTGAGCTCGTTGTCCTCCACCAGAAGGATTTTCTTGCCGGTGAAGTCCACGGTGCTATAGTCGTGCTTCGGCTTCACGCTTTGCGGCTGGGACTTGGTGAGCACGTCGCGGAGCTCGGACATGAAGAGGGGCTTCTCACAGAAATTCGTGACGCCGGCGGCGCGGGCTTCCTCCTCGATGTCGGACCAGTCGTAGGCCGTGAGGATGATGATGGGCTTGCTGTCGCCGATGACACTTCGGATGCGGCGGACGGTCTCGATGCCATTCATGTCGGGCATGAGCCAGTCGATGATGAATACATCAAATTCCTCGTGCCGCTCCACGGCGAAGCGCGCGCGGGCCACGGCCTCCTTGCCGGAGGTGGTCCACTCGCAGTGCATGCCGATCTTGTCGAGCATCCTTGTGATGCTGAAGCAGGTCTCCATGTCATCGTCGGCGATGAGGGAGCGAAGGCCCTGGAGCTCAGAAATATCATAGTTCTGAGCGTCTTCCACGATGCGGAATTGTACCGTCACCAAAAACTCCGTGCCCTGACCGATGGTGCTGTTCACCCGGATGGTGCCGCCCATCATGTCCACGATGTGCTTGCTGATGGCCATGCCAAGGCCCGTGCCCTGGATGCCGCTCACGGTAGCGGTCTGCTCGCGGCTGAAGGCTTCGAAGATGTGCTTCTGGAATTCCTTGCTGATGCCGAGGCCCGAGTCCTTGACGCGGAATTCATAGCGGGCGTAGCCCGGCGCGTCGGACTTGGTCTGGATGACACGGACGCCGATGGTGCCGCCGGGCGGCGTATATTTCACTGCGTTGCTCAAAAGATTCAGAAGGATTTGGTTCAGCCGCAGCTTATCGCACCACACGTCCTCATTCTCCACGTCCACCGTGTCGATGAGGAAATCCAATTTCTTCGCGCTGATGTCTGCCTGCACGATGGAGCGCAGGTCGTGGAAGACGTCGGGGAGATGGACTTCCTTCTCTTCGATCTTCACGTTGCCGCTCTCGATGCGGCTCATGTCCAGCACGTCATTGATCAGCGAGAGCAAATGCTGGCTGGAGGTGGAAATCTTGGTGAGATAGTTCTGCACCCGCTCCTTGTTGTCCAAGTGGGACGCGGCGAGGGCCGTGAAGCCGATGATGGCATTCATAGGCGTACGGATGTCGTGAGACATATTGTTTAAGAAACGGGTCTTCGCGCGGTTTGCGTGCTCCGCGGCGGCGAGGGCGATCTGCAAAGCGTCGCGCTGCTCCTTAAGCGCGATTTCCGCCTTCTCCAGCTTCTGTTCCTTTTCATGGCGCACGAAGCTGTCGGTGAAGTCGATGAAGATGCCGACGGAGGAAATCGCTTTCCCCTTCCCATCTCTACGGAAATGCACCGCCGAGCGGGCCCACATGTAGGTGCCGTCCTTCCTCCGCATGCGGAAGTGGTGATCGAAAACCGTATTGTCCGTGGGGTCAGCAGCCGCGGCGAGGAAGGCGTCCATGGTATCCTTCGCATCGTCGGGATGGGTGTGCTCCCACCAGCAGTCCAGGGTATTTGGAAATTCTCCGACTCCTGCATAGCCCAGGGTGCGGCGCAGCTCATCGGAGTACCAGATGTCAGCGATGAGACCGTCGTCACCGATGCGGGTGGTCCAGCGAGCCGCGTGGGTGAGGTCCCGCACGTCGCGAAGCTCGCGGCGCTCGGCCTCCAATTCGATTTCCTTGGTGATGTCATTGAAGCTGCCGATGAAGACCCGCTCCTTGGTGGTGGTGAAGGACACCACCTTGCCGATGACGCGGCACCAGATGGTCTCCCCATTTCCTGTATAGAAGCGATTGATGAGCTCGAATTTTTTATCCGGGTCCCGGCTGTCGATTACCTCCTGCAGGCGGCTTCGCACCAGCTCTTTGTCCTCGTCGGGGATGCGCTTGAAGAGCTCGGAAATATCGTGGCGGTCTCCGGTGTGCCAATCGTAATTCATATTTCTTCCGGTCTGATTGGTCCACTCGATTTCCCGCATCACATTGTTTTCATCGATGTAGATGCGCCAGATGTTCGTGCCGATGGCTTCGTTCAGCGCCAGCTCCTCGCGGACTTGCTTCTCCAGCTCGTTGTTGCGATAGCGATCATTCACATCGATGAAGATGCCGTTGCCGGAAATCGGTTTCCCTTCCCGGCTTTTCTTAAATTTCATAGCCAGCCGCACCCACAGCCAGTCGCCGCTCTTGGTCTTTAGCCGCTGGTCGCAGTCGAAGGTCATATCCGGCGAGGGACTCGATACGGCTTTGGTGAAGGAGTCCACCACCTTGTCGTAGTCGGCAGGGTGGATGATGCTGCTCCAGCCGTGTACCGTATTGGGAAGCTCCTTCTCGTCCTGGTAGCCCAAAATTTTTCGGATCTTCGGCGAGAACCACATGGACTCCAGGAATCCGTCCTTGCTAAAGGAAACGGTCCAGCGCGCCGTGCCGGTCAAGGTGCGCACATCCGAGAGCTCCTGCCGCTCCGTCTCGAGGCGCATGTCCGTGGTGATGTCCGTCAGAAATCCTACCGTGCAGGTGGGCCGGCCTTCGTCGTCTCTATAAATCCGTCCCTTGTCGCGGATCCACCGGAGCCTGCCCTGCCGCGCCACGCGGTAGGTGATGTCGTAGGTCTTCCAGGTCGAATCGATGGCAAGCACCTTCGCAAAGGCGGCGATGGTCTTCTCCCGGTCTTCGGCGTAAATCATCCGCTTCCAGCCTTCAAAGGTATTCTGCAAGCAGTCGTTATCATCTAAAGAAAGAAGCAGCTTAGCCTCCAGAGACCAATCGATGTGGCACACGTGGCCGGTGTCGTCGAAATCCATGCGGCAAAGGCCGGACTTTACGATCTGTGCGAAGTCATGCTTCAGCGTCTGGAAATCAGGCATGTAATTGTTCATGGGGTGGGTTCCTTTTTAAATGTAGTGGGTTTAGTGGTCGGTAGTCGGGTGCGCCAGTTCGGCGTGCAAAGTATAGGCGTGGTGCAAGTCCCGCCCCAGTAA
>CAVKMC010000152.1:0-5332 GCA_963657285.1 Agathobacter sp. | reverse complement strand
GCACGTACGGTTCCGTGAGGGGCGGACGGGGTAACCCGATTCCGTCTACTCGACTGATCAGTACGCATCTTCCGTCATGTGACCTCCTTTCCTACTGCTGTTATCCGTTAACGGTTATACGGTTAACGGGTAACGGTAGTGAGGTAGCAGGTACGCACAGCTTTATCACTGGACGTTCTCCCCAATTCTCATTTCTTTATCCCCCCCACTAGTCAAAATAGGCTATACATGGTATCATTGGATTTGTGAAAAAAGATTAAGAAAATCGCGTTTTGATTTTCTTATGAAGGGGTGATTTCATGAAGACCTATATCCGCATCAAGCATACCGGAGAATTTTACGATAGCAGCTGCTATGCGGCTTATGCCGGTTGCCAGGAATTGGAGATTCCGGTAAAACCATACAAGGTGGTTTATTCCATTTCGGATAATGATCCTCATGATCCTGTGGTGGGTACCTACTCAGATGTGAAGGTAGCCTTAGAACAGCTGGGCGTGAAGCTGACGCCTTTGGATTATCCCGATGAACTGTTACCTTTTATGGGAAGAAAAGTTTGGAAATCTACACTTTTCACCATCACCAGCCATGCAGAGGATTGGCATGTGTTTGTGAAGCCGGTGGAAGATGTGAAGCGTTTCCATGGTACCGTGCTGGATAAATCGGAGGATCTGATCAAGCTGGGCGGCGGCCTGGAGGATATCGACGTATGGTGCAGCCAGAAGGTGCATTTCATTTCTGAATGGCGCCTGTGGGTACTCCAAGGAGAAATCGTGGGGCTCAAGCCGTACAAAGGAAGATGGGACGTTTTCCCCGATGCAGACGTGCTGAAAAAAGCGGTGGCCGCTTACCACTCCGCACCGGCAGGATATGCTTTGGACTTCGGCGTTACCGACGACGGGCGCACACTCCTGGTAGAAATGTCCGACGGCTACGGTCTCGCCTCTTTCGGCCTGAAAGCCCCGGTCTACATGAAAGTCCTGGCTGCTCGCTGGCAGGAGCTCACAAAAGATGTAAAAATGTCTAACGACTGACCTTGATTTGTCGTAGTCGAAGCTTTGGCTAAAAGGTTCAAGTACTTAGGTTCAAGGAGAGGCGCACAAATTAAGAAGCGTCGCAAGTTTTTGAAATAGGTGACGCGCCTTGCAGCTTCTCCACTACCGTTATCCGTTTACTGTGTAACCGTTCACGGTAGTGATGAAGCAGTTGTCTGCGTCCCGACTACTGACCACCGATTACCGACTACTCAAATACTATAAATTCATATCTACGTATTGTATGGCACCGATGCTGGAAGTACCTTTGTGTTTTCTGAAAGTCATCGGTGTTTTTTTACCTATATTTCAATGATGGAGGAGCCTATGGCTGGGATGAATGCTGAATTTCTTCAGCAATTAAAAGATAATGTCAATATACTAGACATCATCGGCTCCTATGTGACTTTAAAGAAGAAAGGGAGATACTACTTCGCCTCCTGCCCCTTCCATGGGCCGGAGAAGACGCCGTCTTTTTCCGTTTCGCCGGAAAAGGGATTTTACTACTGCTTCGGCTGCCATGCCAGCGGTGATGTGTACAGCTTTCTGGAGAAGATGGATCATATTTCTTTCCGCGAGGCCGTAGAGAAGCTGGCAGACTACGCCCATATGGAAATACCGGAGGCAGAGGTATCGCCGGAGGAGCGGGCGCGGGCGGCTATGACAAAGAAGCTTTATGAAGTGACAGCTTTGGCGGGAGACTATTTTCATGCCTGCCTCACCCGCACGCAGATGGGCAAGACTGGTATGGCTTACTTTGAAAAGCGCCATCTCTCTATGGAAACCATTGAGAAATTTAAGCTTGGCTTTGCGCCGCCGGAGTGGCAGCGGCTGTATCATGATTTCACTACGAAGAAACAAATCGACCCCAAGCTGCTTTTGACTGCCGGCCTTTGTGCAAATAAAAATAATCGCTACTACGATGTGTTCCGCAATCGATGCATGTTTCCTATCTTAGACCTCAAAGGCCAAGTGGTAGCCTTCGGCGGTCGTGTGATGGATGACAGCAAGCCGAAATATTTGAACTCGCCGGAAAGTCCCATTTTCAATAAGCGCCGTCTCCTTTTCGCCATTTACCAGGCCTTGCCGGAAATCCGCAAGAAGCGGCAGGCCATCATGGTGGAGGGTTACATGGATGCCATTTCCCTCTACGCCCACGGTGTCACCAATGCGGTGGCGTCTTTGGGGACCGCCTTCACGGTGGAGCAGGCGCGGCTTTTGAAGAAATACGCCGATGAAATCGTCTTCTCCTACGATATGGATGCAGCGGGGCAGAATGCTACCAAGAGAGCGTTGGAAATCGCCGGCTCTGTGGGCTTGAAGCTACGAGTGGCCATGGTGGGCGAGGGGAAGGATCCCGATGAGTTTGTAAATCTCCATGGTGGCGAGGCGTATATAGAAGTGGTGAACCAAGCGCAGCCGGCGCTGGACTATCTCTTCGGCGCACTATGCCGCCAGTATGATGCCACCACTTTGGATGGGCAGCATCATATCTTGGACGATATGTTTACCGTTCTTTTAGCCCAGCAGGATACCTTCCAATTCAATGCGTTCATCCGCAAAATGGCGCGGGTGATGCATATGGACGAAGGGATGATTCGCAGTGAGGCGCTGGCTTTCGCAAAGAAAAATCATTCCGATGTGTATATTTCCCAGAAAACGCCGGTGGAAGCACCCACCATGGACTCTTCACCACAAATTAGAAAGCAAAAGCGCTTAGAGGCGGGGTTCCTTACCTATTGCCTCCGCTATCAAATGCTGCCAGAGGGTTGGGAGGAGCTGAAGAACTACCAATTCGCCGATCCGTTTCATCAAAAGCTTTTCGAAGCCATCTGCTCCATGGCAGGGGGTGAAATCACCCAGGAAGCCGTGGAAGGAAAGCTTCCCCGAGAAGATATTCCGCGCTTGGCGGCACTCTTGATGGACGAGAACGAAGTGGGCATGGTACCGAAAGAAGAGTACATCTGGCCCATGAAGAAAATGTATTTACAAAAGGAGTACCGCCTCCACACCGCCAAGGTGCAGGAGCTCATGAATACCGACCCCGAAGCGGCCAAGCAAGAGCAGCTCCTCTGCATCCAGCTTACCAAGGAAATCATGGCGCTGGGCAAAGGGAGCAATTAGTGATTTCACTTGAGTAGTCGATAGTCGGTGGTCGGGCGCGTTTACTTGATGAGTCATCTTCTCTTAATGAGGAGGAGCGTAGGAAGAGACTTCCTAATTACTAACTACTGATCACTGACCACTGATTACTGATTACTGATTACTATATTTCCTATATTCTTAAACATCTCTAATCCCCGGGGATTCCCGGCTGGTCGTTCCTATAGAAATATGTATGTATTTCTTCCTTTTTCCTTTCGAGGAAATCTGTGTTTTCCGACATGGAGGACAACAAGATGGCAGTACAGACAGCGCAGTTAGAGCATTGGATTCAGGAATTAAAGAAAAAGTCCAGCCATGGCACCGTAGCGAATAAGGACATTATGGATCTGGTTTCCTCACAGAGCCTCGGGGAAGAAGAGCTGTCTGAGCTTTATGCAGCACTCCACGAGCAGCAGCTGGAGGTAAGCTTTGAAGAGGAAATCGAGGATGATGACTTTGATTTCCTGAACGAGGAGGAAACCGCAGAGCTGGAGAAGGAGGCCGCTGAAGTGGAAGCGGCGGCCAAGGAAGTCGAAGAGACGCCGGATATCGATAATTTCGTTTCCATCGATGACCCGGTGAAGATGTACCTGAAGGAAATCGGCGCCATGAGCCTCCTGACCAGCGATGAGGAAATCGTCCTCGCCAAGGCAGTAGAGGCGGGGAGCAAGAAGGACGCCACTGAGGAAGAAAAGGCGGCCGCCAAGGATGCGAAGAAGGAGCTGGCAGATAGGAATCTCCGTTTGGTGGTATCTATCGCAAAGAAATACCTGGGCCGGGGCCTCCAATTCCTGGACCTCATCCAGGAAGGAAATCTGGGCCTTCTCAAGGCAGTGGATAAATTCGACTATACCAAGGGCTATAAATTCTCCACCTACGCGACCTGGTGGATTCGCCAGGCCATCACCCGCGCCATCGCCGACCAGGCCCGCACCATCCGGGTGCCCGTGCACATGGTGGAAACCATCAATAAGCTGAACCGTATCTCTCGCCAGCTTCTTCAGGAAAATGGCAAGGAGCCAAACAATGAGGAGCTCGCCAAAGCCATGGGCGTCTCTGTGGCGAAGATCCGTGAGGTGAAAAAGATCGCCCAGGACCCCATTTCCCTGGAAACGCCGATCGGTGAGAAAGACGACTCCCACCTGGGAGACTTCATCGAGGACGTGGACGCCCTCGCGCCGGACGATGCCGCCGGCTCCATCCTGCTTCGCGAGCAGATCGATGAGCTCCTGAAGGGCCTCACCGAAAGAGAGCGGCAGGTCTTAGAGCTCCGCTTCGGCCTCAAGGACGGCCGCACCCGCACCTTGGAAGAGGTGGGGAAATACTTCGATGTCACCCGCGAACGCATCCGCCAAATCGAAGGCAAGGCTCTGCAGAAGCTCAAGAAGACAGCAAGGACCTTGATCAATCAATAAGAAGGGTTACAGGTTCGAGGTTCAGGGTTCAAGGGGAGGTGCGGCGCACAAATCAGGAAGCGCCGCAAGTTTGAAAAGTCGACTCACATTTCCATATTTCAAAACTCACGCCGCTTTTTTATTTGATGCGGCGTACCTTCCCTTGAACCTTGAACCCTGAACCTCGAACCTTTCGTGCTAAATTTTCGCGTGCTAGTTGTCGCTGGCGGTCTGCGCGTTTCTTCATATTTCCCTTGACAAAGCCGCGCTAAACTCGTATAATATTGAAGTTGATAATTTTCTCTAAGTCGATTAGAGCACTGCTCGCAGTGAAAACTAAAACGGCATAACGGCCGATAGGTAAGGAGGTGCTAGAAATGCCGGTTCCGAAGACAAAAAGTTCTAGATCCCGTCGCGATAAGAGACGTGCAAATTGGAAACTGACTGTTCCGGGTCTTGTGGAATGCCCACAGTGCCATGCACTGAAAAAACCTCATCATGTATGCCCAGTATGCGGTTTCTATAAAGGCAAACAGGTGGTAACCAACACTGTAGAAGGCTAATCCGATACAGAATGAGAGCAGGCTTCAGATATTTCTGAGGCCTGTTTTTGTTTGGGCTTTCAGTAATCAGTAGTCAGTGATCAGTAATTAGTACGTGCTTGGCTTTTGAGCCAATAGGCATACTGTCTCAAAAGCCAAGCACGTACTGACCACTAATTACTAACTCAACTTTCCCACTAAAAAATGTCTGAAAAAGCTC
>CAVKMC010000151.1:0-5425 GCA_963657285.1 Agathobacter sp. | reverse complement strand
CATAGCTCTCGCCGGTGGCCTTCTGGCTCACATTCTTCACCCCGCAGCCGGACAAGGTGATCGCCGCCACGGCCAGCAGGGCGAGCTGTATTTGCAAAGATTTCTTCATGGGTCCTCCTTATGGTGCAATCCGTTTTTCTAATCATAGCATAATTGAAGCAGAGAACATATGGAGATTTAGTAGTCAGTGATCAGTGGTCAGTAGTCAGGGCGCGTTTAGCGACACAGACAAGCACGCCTTATCCCTAAAACTCTTCTTTTTCTCTCTTCCCTTTCCGTGCTATAATGAGGCCAGAGGGAGGTATCCTATGGCCGAAAAGCGCAATTATAAAGATTCTCTGTTTCGAGATATATTTAACAATAAAAGACGACTGGCAAGGCTCTACAAAGCTTTGTCCGGTGAAGACATTTCTAAAGAGAAAATCAAAATCACTACGCTCCGCGGAACCTTTATGAATGACATCAAAAACGACATCAGCTTCTCCGTAAGCGGTCGATTGGTTATTCTCCTGGAACACCAAAGCACATGGAATCCCAATATGCCTTTCCGCTTCTTGGAATATGTAGCCAAGGTTTACAACAACATCGTTGATTCCGATGTCATATACCGAAGTAAAATAGCACCGATTCCCTCCCCGGAATTTTATGTATTTTACAATGGCACAGAAAAGCATCCTTACCTGCAAGAGCTTCGCCTATCTGATGCATTTCCAGTCAAAACAGGCGCCTTAGAACTGGTGGCCAAATGCTACAACATCAACTATGAAGAAGGTAACGAGCTCTTAGAAGCTTGCCATGAATTAAAGTCCTATAGTGTATTCGTCCAGAAAGTCAGGGACAGCCAAGCAAGCGGACTTACTCTCCGTGAATCCATCCGCGAGGCTATCTTGTACTGTGAGACCCACAACTGGATGAAGGAATATTTTACCAGTCATGAAAGTGAGGTGTTTGATATGGTTTCTTTCAAATGGGATGACGCAAAGGCTCTCAAAATTGCGAAGGAAGAATACTGGGAAGAGGGGAGACGAGAAGGCGAAGTTATCGGCGAGGCGAATGGCACGCGAAAAACCATTATGCAAGTAGCACTTTCTCTGTTAAAGAAAAAATATCCCCTTAGTGCTGTGATTGATGCCACCAATCTCACGGCCGATGAAATCCGAGAAATTGCAAAGAAAAATGGATTTGCCATTTAAATTTCAAAAAGGAAAAACGCCCTACCGGCCACCAGCCGATAGGGCGTTTTCTCATTATCTCAATTTCTCACTCAGTACACGATAGGAATCCAATAAGCCTCATTCCCGGCGATGCGTTCGTCACTGAAGCGGCCGTAGAGGGCTGACGGCGTGTCACCCAGCATGAAGCATGAGAGGGTAACGTAGCCTTCCATGATGCCTACGTCGGTTTTAGAAATAATTTTCTGCTGAGCGACGCAGCGCTGCACGAGGTTCGAATCGCTGTCACGAGCCACCACGTAGTCGTCCTCGTCGATTTTCTTTTTGTAAATCTTCTCGCCGCGGCCGTTGATGATTTCGATACCCCGGCCTTCGCGGCCCCAGATGGGCTTCCGGATCCACTCGGAGTCCTCGGGCATGTCGCCCAAGCGGAAGTCTCTTTGGAAATAGCTTTCCGGCAAATAATTCCGAATGATTTCCTTCTCGGCGTCGCTAAAGAAGCTGGGGCTTCTCTCCATGAGCGCATAGATGAGCGCTTGGAAGCCCTTGGACTGCAGGATCAAGGACTCGGGAGGATTCATCATTTTGAATTTCCCTGCCTTGTAGCCTTCCATGAGGAGCTCGCCCAAGGAGGAGCCGTCCTGGTCCGCGGTCTCTTCGATGAGAATTTCCATGGGATGCATGCGGTACAGGAAGGAGACGGTGCGGCCATCGGGGAGCGAGAGGCTCCCATCCTCCATGACTGCTAAATTATAAAAGGACTCGAAGACAATGGTGTCTCGCAGGGAGGGATCCACCGCGTCCTTCATGGCGTTCATGAGGAAATTCGTGGTGCCCAGGTCCTCGGTGTAATCATCAAAGCAGCTAAAGAGTACCGGATGCTGAAGAAGCTCCGCGCGACTTTTATTTCCTACGGACCGAAGGAAAATATCCTTCATCCAGCTTCGCAGCTTGTCCCACTCGTAGGCATTCGGGTCTTCTTTGAAGAAATATTTCGCCGCCACGCCATTGGCGTAGTAGGCTTCGATTTCCGCGCAGGGGGTGTCCGCATTGATTTCCACCATCTGCAGGCGGCCGGTCTTCGCGTCCACCACGTAGTCGAAGCGGGAAATCCAGGTGGGCAGATCCTTCATCACATTGCCCAAGCGCAGATACTGGCGCATCTTCTCAGGAATTTCCATTTCCTCAAAAAATTCATCGCCGCACTCTTGGAAGCGCTTCGCCGCTTTCGCAAAAATCCGAAAGAGCGCGCCGCTCACCTCGCGGAGCTTCTCGGCTTGCTTCCTCTCGATGACGAGAGGCAGATGGGTCGGGTAGCGGTAGGGATAGCCCGGGTACTCCACGTAGGGAAATATATTTCGATCCAACTCGTCCATGTAGGTCTTTTCCATCAGGACGCACCTCCGCTTCTCACGCCGGCAGAGCCAAAGCCGGTCTTCCCGCCGGCGGGAGCGGTGACGGTGGATTTATTCGTGCTCGTACTTCCCTGCTGCACGGTGGATTTGTTGGCGTTCGCGATATTCGCCGCATTTCCTGTCTGCTGGGTCTGGGTGTAGGCGGGCTTGTTGTTATTCAGCACATTGCCGGTGGCCCGGTCGTAGGTGCCGCGGTAGCCGCCCATACCATGGAATAGGAAATAGCTCATCATCATCATCGGGAGCAGCGACGACATGCCGGAGACGTAATTCAGATTGTCATTCTCATCGCGGCGGAAGGTCACCTCGTCGCCGTTCTCATACTTCGCCGTCTCGGTGCCGTCCTCATTCTTCACCAGCTGATACTTGCGGCCATTCTCGTCGGTCAAGGTATCGCCCTTCGGCGCCTCCTGCCCGCAGCCCGCCATCATGAGCGGCGCCGACACCGCGGTAAACGCGGCCAGAATCAGGGCAGTCTTGTTGCTGATATGGATCATAGGGAGTTCCTTTCTTCTTTTAGAAATATGGTTTCGTGGATTTGGCTTTATTATACCATGAAAAGTGGTCGGTAGTCGGTAGTCGGTGGTCGGTAGTCGGTGGTCAGTGGTCGGTAGTCAGTGGTCGGGACGCGTTTGGCCGCTTCCCTGTGACCGATAACCGATAACCGTGTAACCGTCCCACTTGGCGATAGTGTGAATTGGTACGTTGAGCATTACCGGCAAAATCGTTTGCCGCACCATCTCTTAGTCATGGAAAAATGCGCGGTTACCGGTTATACGGTAAACGGTTAACGGTAACAGGGAAGCAGGTAAGCATGTCCTTATCCCTCCCTTTCTGGCCAACCTCCACCGCAAGCGCCCCCTCCTTCCAGAGGAAGGAGGGCAGGAGGAAGCAAAAGCCCTCTCTACCGAGAGGGCTTTCGTGGTGCGTGATTATGCAAATTTATGCTGGTAGGCTACCTTGATGGCGGTTTCCTTATCCAGTCCTTCGGCCATGGCTTTGTTGATTTCTTTTTCCATGGCTTCGTATTCCTTCGGGATCACCTTGGTGAAGCGAGGGAGGTAGGAGTCCCAGCGGGCGAGGATGGCCTCGGCCTTGCGGCTCTTAGTGGCCAGGTAGTGGGTCTCGATGAGCTTTTTGATTTCTGCGGCTTCTTCCTTGTTGGTGAGCGGCTCCAGATTGATGAGCTCCTTGTTGCACATGCGGTCATCCAGGTCGAGGATGTAGGCAGTGCCGCCGGACATGCCGGCTGCAAAGTTCTTGCCGGTCTCGCCTAAGATGACGACCTTGCCGCCGGTCATGTATTCGCAGCCGTGGTTGCCCACGCCTTCGACGACCACGGTGGCGCCGCTATTTCGTACACAGAAGCGTTCGCCGGCTTTGCCGGAGACGAAAGCGCTGCCGGAAGTCGCGCCGAAGAAGGCAACGTTTCCGATGATCACATTGTCTTCCGCCTTGAAGGTGGCTTCTCTTGGCGGGCTGATGATGATCTTGCCACCAGAGAGGCCTTTGCCTACGTAGTCATTGGCATCGCCTTCCAAGGAGAGGGTGAGGCCCTTCGGGATGAAGGCGCCGAAACTCTGGCCGGCGGAGCCTACGAAGGACAGGGAAATGGTATCCTCAGGGAGACCCTCGTCGCCATAGCGGCGGGAAATCTCACTGCCCAGCACCGTGCCGGCTACGCGGTCGGTGTTCTTGATGAAGAGCTTGGCGATGACGCGCTTCTTTTCTTCCAGAGCCGGCTTGCACATGCGGACGAGCTTCGCCATGTCCAGAGTCTTTTCGATTTCATGATCCTGGGCGCGCATGAAGTGGTGGCCCACGGTGACATCGGTGTAGGGGCGGAAGAGGAGCGCGTCCAGGGACAGGGTGTCTGCCTTTTTATTTCCAGTGAAGCTCTTCTGCTTCAGTCGGTCGCTTCTACCCACCATGTCTTCCAAGCGGCGGAAGCCCAGGTGCGCCATGATTTCGCGCAGGTCCTCGGCCACGAAGCGCATGAAGTTCACTACATACTCCGGCTTCGCAGCAAATCTCTTCCGGAGCTTTTCGTCCTGGGTGCAGATGCCGAAGGGGCAGGTGTTCTTGTTGCACACGCGGAACATCTGGCAACCGATGGCGATGAGCGGGCCGGTACAGAAGCTGAAGAGCTCAGCGCCAAGGAGCGCAGCCACAGCCACGTCGCGGCCGGTGAGGAGCTTGCCGTCGGTTTCCAGCTTCACGCGGTCGCGGAGCTTATTCAGGAGTAGCACCTGCTGCGCTTCGGCGAGACCCAATTCCCAGGGAAGGCCGGCGTGGCGCATGGAGGTACGAGGCGACGCGCCGGTGCCGCCGTCATAGCCGCTGATGGTGATACCGTCGGCCTTCGCCTTTGCAACGCCGGCTGCGATGGTGCCTACGCCGCTGCCTGCGGTGAGCTTCACATTGATTTCTGCTTTATGGTTTGCATTTTTCAGATCGTAAATGAGCTCGGCCAAGTCTTCGATGGAGTACACATCGTGATGCGGCGGCGGCGAGATGAGAGCCACGCCGGGGGTGGAGTGACGGGTCTTGCCGATGGCCGGATCCACCTTGCTGCCCGGCAGGTGCCCGCCTTCGCCGGGCTTCGCGCCCTGGGCACATTTGATCTGGATTTCACTGCCGTGAACCAAATAATTTCCGGTGACGCCAAAGCGTGCAGTGGAGACCTGTTTGATTTCGTCATTGATGGAAATCCCATCCTCCTGGGGCAGGAAACGCTCGGAGTCCTCGCCGCCTTCGCCGGTATTGCTTCGGCTGCCTAAGATGTTCATAGCTTTGGCGATGCATTCGTGAGCTTCCTTGCTGAGGGCGCCGTAGCTC
>CAVKMC010000150.1:0-5438 GCA_963657285.1 Agathobacter sp. | reverse complement strand
TTGACGGAGCTCATCAAAGAGGAAGTGGGGAAGGGCAAAAAGCTAGTGGGCATCTGCTTGGGGATGCAGGCGCTCTATGAGGTCTCCGAAGAAGGCGGCGAGGTGAAAGCCCTGGGACTTCTGCCGGGCCGCATCGCTCGTTTCCCGAAAGGAAATCTCAAGGTCCCCCATATGGGATGGAATGAGCTGGAGATTCATCGGCCCCATGAGACCGTGGAGGGACTTCCCGCCCATCCCTATGTATATTTCGTGCACTCCTACTATAAGACCCCGGGAAATACGGACGACGTGATCGCTTCGGCAGACTACGGTGTCACCGTGCCGGCCGTGGTAGGCAAAGACAATGTGCTTGGATTCCAATTTCATCCGGAGAAATCCGGCCCTGTGGGAGTCCAGATTTGGAAACAGATAGCAGAGTGGTTGGTCAAATGAAAATATTTCCCGCAATAGATATAGAGAGCGGACACTGCGTCCGACTAAAGCAGGGCAAGCGCCAAGACCTGACGGTTTACGGCGATGACCCGGTGAAAATGGCACTGAAATGGCAGGAGCTGGGGGCGAAGTACCTCCACGTGGTGGATCTCGACGGCGCTTTCAAAGGCGGCGGCGTGAATACGGACATCATCCGCGCCATGTGCAAAGCCGTCTCCATCCCCATCGAGGTGGGCGGCGGCATCCGCACGGAAGAAGCCATCAAAGCGCACTTGGAAAATGGGGTGTACCGCGTCATCATTGGCTCCAAGGCGGTGGCGTCTCCCTACTTCGCCATCCAAGCGGCGAAGAAATACGGCGCTGAGCATATCGCCGTCTCTGTGGACGCCCACGGCGACACGGTGGCCACCCACGGCTGGGTGGACGGCAGCACCCAGAAGGTGCTCCCCTTTGTGAAAACTCTCCTGGATAATGGCGTGAATACCATCGTCTACACCGACATCAGCCGAGACGGCATGCTCAGCGGGCCGAACATGGACATGATGGAAAAGCTCCAGGCCCTCCCGGGCATCCACCTCATCGCCTCCGGCGGCGTATCCTCCGCCGAAGACCTTAGAAAGCTCTCCGCCCTGGGCGTCTACGGCGCCATCACAGGAAAAGCCCTCTATGAAGAGAAGGTGACTATGGAGGAGATCAAGGAGATTCAAGAATAAAGTGGTCGGTGGCCGGAACGCGCGTACCTGTGTCGTCATAGCTAGGAGCTATGAGCCTGGAGCTTGGAGCTCTGATGGCGTCACCTTGCAGTTAGTAGCGTTAAGCTAAAGCGAGCGAAGTACTTTCGCCGCTATCCTATGGCAAGCCTACTGACGCTAGCCGAGCTCCAAGCTCCAGGCTCCAAGCTCCTAGCTATGTCGATGCAGGAAAATGCGTCCCGACCACCGACTACCAAATCTATTCAGTTAAGGAGCCCAACTATGCTTGCCAAACGTATCATTCCCTGCCTCGACGTCAATCATGGGCGCGTGGTGAAGGGGAAACAATTTCATAATTTGCAGGACGTAGACGATCCGGTGGCGCTGGGGAAGTATTACTCTGACTGCGGCGCTGACGAATTGGTTTTCTACGATATCACGGCCACTCACGAGGGGAGAGAGACCTTCGTGGACACCGTCCGCGCCATTGCGAAGGAGCTCACCATCCCCTTCACCGTCGGCGGCGGCATCCGCAAGGCCGATGATTTCCGCACCATGCTCCTCGCCGGGGCTGATAAGGTGTCGGTGAATTCTGCGGCTGTCATGCATCCGGAAATCATTCAGGAAAGCGCCGAACGCTTCGGAAACCAGTGCGTGGTGCTCTCCATCGACGGCAAACGGAACGGCCAAGGCGGCTGGGATGTCTTCGTGGAAGGCGGCCGCAAGAATACAGGCATTTCCGTGGTCGAGTGGGCTAGAAAGGGCATGGAGCTTGGTGCCGGAGAAATCTGCATGAACTCCATCGACGCCGACGGCGAAAAGAACGGCTATGACCTAGAGCTCATGCGCGTCCTCGCCGATACCCTCTCCATCCCCGTCATCGCCTCCGGCGGCGCGGGAAAGATGGAGCATTTCGCGAAGGCCTTCGAAGCCGGCGCCGACGCCGCCCTAGCCGCCTCCGTCTTCCACTTCGGAGAAATCGCTATTTCGGATTTGAAAGAGTATCTCGCGGGGAAGGGCATAGCCGTGAGACGATAAGGGCTTAGAGGGATAAGGCTGCGCGTACCTGCTTCGCCATAGCTAGGAGCTATGAGCTTGGAGCTTGGAGCTCGGTTAGTGTCAGTAGGCATGCCATACCATAGCGGCGGGAGTACTTCGCTCGCTTTCGCTCAACGTTGCTAACTGCTAGGTGACGCCATCAGAGCTCCAAGCTCCAGGCTCCAAGCTCCTAGCTATAGCAAAGCAGGTATGCGAGTGCTGACTACCGATCATCACCTCCCAACCTCCACCGCTGACGCGGTTCCCCTCCTTCCAAAGGAAGGAGGTAAGAGTAAAGAGAAAGGAATCCAAATGGAATCTGTAGATATAAAAGATATTTCCTTTGACGACAAAGGACTGGTGCCGGCCATTGTGCAGGACGCCAGGAATGGAGAGGTTCTCATGATGGCTTACATGAATGAGGAATCCCTCACGAAAACGGTGGAAAGCGGAGAGACCTGGTTCTTCAGCCGCAGCCGCCAGAAGCTGTGGCACAAGGGCGAGGAGTCCGCCCACTTCCAGCACGTGAAGCGGATCTATGTGGACTGCGACGCGGACACCTTGGTGGTGGAGGTCATCCCCGACGGCCCGGCGTGCCATACGAATAACCGCTCCTGCTTCTACCGCTCCTTGACGGAATGGGAGAATGAAGAGGGAGACGGCAGCCTCGCCATCCTCCATACGCTCTTTGAGGAAATCAAGGACCGCCGCATCCATCCCCAGGAAAAATCCTACACCAACTACCTGCAGCAGGAAGGGAAGGACAAGATCGATAAAAAAATCGGCGAAGAGGCTTCGGAAGTCATCATCGCCGACCAGCACCAGGACAAGGAAGAAATCATCGACGAGTCCTGCGATCTCCTCTACCACCTCTTCGTCCTCTGGGAAAATTCCGGCATAGACCTCTACGACATCATGGCCAAGCTGGAAGAAAGAGATGGGAAGAAAGGAAATAAAAAGACAGTGGGACACTTGGATAAGGTGTTCTGAGAAAAGAGGAAGCCCCGCGCCGCGGGGCTTTTTTGATGCAAGGGATAAGGCGTATCTGGCTGCTTCGTCATAGCTAGGAGCTGGGAGCTAGGAGCTTGGAGCTCGGCTAGAGTCAGTAGGCATGGCATACGATAGTGGCGGGAGTACTTCGCTCGCTTTCGCTTAACGCCGTTAACTGTAAGGTGACGCTATCATAGCTCCAAGCTCCTAGCTCCAAGCTCCTAGCTATGAGGTCGCAGGTACGCGCGGCCTTATCCCATGTCCCTTATCCCTTTGTCGATAGACACTTTATCCCCCTCCCCGTCTATGCTATAATACAAACCAAAAAAGGAGGAAATGCTTGTGAGACTCTGGAACGAATACCGGCGCATCATGGAAAATCAGCGGGGCGCCTACCTGGTACTGATGGTGACCATCCTGCCGCTGATTTTGATCTTTACCGGCCTTGCCGTAGACTTGGGCCGCGGCTACTCGCACCGGGCGAAGCTGCAGAACGCAGCGGACGCAGCGGTGATGGCGGCGGCGAATATCTATTTCCCCGATAAGGATCGGGATGAGGTCTACGAGTGGGCGGAGCGCTACATGAATGCGAACCGCGGCGACCAGACCTATAAGCTCGACAAGATCACCGTGCGCCACCTGAAGGACGCCGCCAGCGGCGACGACTCCGGCGGCATCCTCCTCTCCGTCTACGCCTCCGAGCTGGTCCCCGTCTCCTTCATGGCCATAGCCGGCTTCGACGCCATCCCTGTAGACGTGGTGGCCACGGCGAAAGTCATTCCGGGAAAGGATCCCAAGGATCCCGGCGTATGGGGATACTCCTTTATTTGCGGGGATGATAGAGCCGCAACAGACTGTGGGAGTGTGTGGGATAATAATAACGGAAATCTTCCTTTTGTATTTTTACAAAGCAAGCACAAAATATTTGGTGCCGTCCATACCAATGGAGCGATTGGGCTGAATGGCGGCTGGGAAGCGTACAGTGCCATGGTTAAGACCGGAAACTTTAGTACCTCCCTAACCAGTGACGAACTTTTGTGGAAACATTATCAACTCGATGGTTTTCATAATGAAGACGGAAGCGCTAATAACGATTTGTTCATCAATGATATAGAAGTATCCAAAGGTGTATGGCATCATTACACAAGAATGGGATACTTTGACATGACTACCGTAAATAAGGATGTGGTAGCAGGCAAAAGCCCAACCATCACTACAAGCAAAGTTGATGTTTCCTTGAGCTCGGCCAATAAAAAAACAGAAGCTATTTATGATTATGTAGAGAAACTGCGGAAACAGTATGGCGATACGCATATGAGCGAAGGCGATGGCATATTCATAAATGCAAATGGTAATTATGATAGCTCTCGGAAATCAGACTTTGATTTTACAAGTTATTCTTATGCTAAACAATACAATACCATCGTAGTGGATGGCTCCGTTTTGATTTATGCTGATCAATATCCGGACCAGCAGCTGAACACAGATGACCATTTGACCATTATTTCTCTTCATGGGGATATAACACTATATGCCAATAGTCCTGTGAAAGCACTCATCTATGCACCTAATGGAAAGGTGAATTTCGTAGGGACAGAAAGCGATGAAAATGTGGCATACAGCTTCGAGGGAAGTATTGTGGGGAAGACCCTCTTGCTGAATGGGAAATCCTCTAATGGATATGTCACTTACAAGTGGAACGACTTTGGCTTCGGCTCCGGTACCGGTAGCGGAAGCAGTGGCAGCGGCAGCGGCGATTCCTCGAGCACCGGCAGTGCTAGCTCCATCATCATGTACAAGGATGTAGATAGCAATTACGGTGACGAGACGGCGATCTAAATAAAAAAGCGTGAAACCTCGAATGGAGGCTTCACGCTTTTTTATTTAGTGGTCAGTGGTCGGTTCGCATTTGATTGCGGTCTAATGCTTTTCCGTTTCCCGCTATCGCTGATAGAGCCGAGGGCTTCGTTCAGGATGACGGGATGGGGAAGACTGCTGAGGTTTAGTATCAATTTGTTGCCGTAGCACTAAAAAGTAGTCCCTTGGAGAAGTAATGCTATTAAGTTAAGCGGTTTAAATACCAGCAGGTAAAATAATTGCTTGGCTCAAGCGTCAAAATGTAGCCCCTTGGAGAAGGGGCGCGCGTTAGCGGAGGATAGAAGTGCCTCGTAAGAGGCACAACCAGCGAAAGGGTAAGCTGCAAAACTTTGCACAAATGGCAAGCATGCTTATGGCTGGTGCTGATTATGCGCCTTGCGGCGCATTTCTATCCGGCGCTATCGCGCG
>CAVKMC010000149.1:0-5439 GCA_963657285.1 Agathobacter sp. | reverse complement strand
GCGGTAGGTCTGGGAAATATCTGGCGCTTCCCGTACCTGGCTGCTGAGTATGGCGGCGGCATCTTTCTTCTGACTTATTTGCTTTTGGCAGTGACCTTCGGCTATACCATGATCGTTTCCGAGACCGCATTGGGGCGCGGCACAAGGAAAAGTCCGGTAGGCGCCTTCCGTCACTTCGGGAAGGGTGGCTTCTACAGCGCCGGCGGCTGGATCAATGCGGTGATCCCCATGCTCATCCTGCCGTACTACAGCGTCATCGGCGGCTGGGTCACTCGCTACCTCTTCGAATACCTGGCCGGTGATGCCTCCGGCGCAGCGGCAGACGGTTTCTTTGGCGCTTTCGTCTCCGATGGTATGGCCGCCGAATTCTGGTTCATCGTCTTCACCATCGGTGTCTTGGCTGTCATTCTGGCCGGCGTGAAAAATGGGGTGGAGCGCGTTTCCAAATTCATGATGCCGGTCCTCGTGGTCCTGGCGGTAGTCGTAGCAGCGTACTCCATTTCTCTTCCCGGCGCTATGGCCGGGGTCACCTATTTCCTGGTGCCAAACATGGAGAATTTCTCCTGGATGACCGTGGTCTCCGCTATGGGCCAGATGTTCTACTCTCTTTCCGTGGCCATGGGCATCCTTTATACCTACGGGTCCTACATGAAAAAAGAATTTGATCTGGAAACCTCTACCTTCCAAGTCATCGCCTTTGACTCCGGCATCTCGGTTCTCGCCAGCCTCATGATCATCCCGGCCGTCTTCGCCTTCTCCGGCGGCGACCCGTCTATGCTGAATGCCGGACCGTCTTTGATGTTCATCACCATCCCGAAGGTCTTCGAAAGTATGGGCATGGGTACCATCGTGGGCGTGGTCTTCTTCACTCTCGTCCTCTTCGCAGCCCTCACCTCCGCGATTTCTCTGGCAGAAACCAGCGTCTCCACCTTCCAGGACGAATGTGGCTGGAGCCGTAAATTCTCCACCTTCGTGGTGCTGCTCCTGATGATCACCCTGGGCTCTCTCTCCTCTTTGGGATTTGGCCCGCTGTCCTCCATCACCTTCTTCGGCATGGATATCCTCTCCTTCTTTGACTTCCTCACCAATTCCATCATGATGCCGATCTCCGCCTTCGCTACCTGCGTGCTCATCGTGGTCACCGTCGGCGTGAAGTGGATCGAGAACGAAGTGAAGCAGTCCTCCGCCTTCCGCTACGAAAAGGTCTACGGCCTCTTCGTTCGCTTCCTGGCGCCCATCTGCCTGGCTGTCATCTTCATTTCCTCCCTGGCTAACGTGCTCGGCTTCATTCATATGTGAGTTTGAATTTGACTAACGAGTTTAACCGTGTCCCTTTTAACTGCGCCTCACTACCGTGAACCGCTTACCGGTAACCGTTTACCGACCCATTTGACGCTAATGGGATATGGAGCATCGCTCTCTCCGCAAAGATTATTGCTCAGCTTCCCACTATTCGAAGCAGGCACGGTGAACGGTTATACGGTTACACGGATAACGGATGTGGGAGAGCAGTTCGTGCGCCCCAAGGGACTAAGTAAGAAATCCTGGAGAACCCTATTAACAAATCTTCGATGTGGTGCTATAATAGTCTCATACATGGGGCTATAGCTCAGTTGGTTAGAGCGCTTCGCTCACATCGAAGAGGTCTCCGGTTCGAACCCAGATAGTCCCACCACATAAAGACACCTGCATGCGAAAGTGTGCAGGTGTTTTTGTATTGTAATGAAATTTGCTTTTTCTCTCGCCATCCTGTATAATGAAATCCATCACATGGGGTTATAGCTCAGCTGGTTAGAGCGCTTCGTTGACATCGAAGAGGTCTTTGGTTCGAATCCAAATAGTCCCACCAAACGAAAACGTCTCATTGCGAGGCGTTTTTTTATTTTACATAGAAGAAATGAAAATGGCTTTCTATTTAAAATCTATGTGATATAATCGGAAATAACAAATGTCAAAGAAACTCGCCGAATGGCGGGTTTTATTGCTTTTAAATTTGAAGGCAAATCCCTTTTGTGTCAATTGGTGTATTAAACGGCTTGCGGAAAGGGTTCAAGGTTCGAGGTTCAGGGTTCAAGGGAAGGTACGCCGCATCAAATTAAAAAGCGGCGTAAGTGTTGAAATATGGAGATGCGAGTCGATTTTTCAAATTTGCGGCGCTTCCCGATTTGTGCGCCGCACCTCCCCTTGAACCTAAATACTTGAACCTTGAACCTTTTACCCAAAATCCGCTTTCATGCTAAATTTAAATTCTTACCTTTATATCATTCCTTGTTGGACGGTGATCATACATGAAACTCATTGCCATTTTTCTTGTGCTCCTAGCGGGCATCATGTGGGCGGGCTGCGGGCTGGCGGCGCAGGACTTTTTTACGAAAAGCTCTTTGGACGCCATGGACCTCACGGTGTTCCGTATGTTTTGCGCCGGCGGGATCATGCTGGGATTCACGCTGGCGAAGCGGAAGCTGACAGAGGGGCTCCGGGCTTTGGAGCGGCGGCCATTCCTCTGGGTAGAGCTCACCTTTTATGGCGTCATCGGGCTGATGCTGATGCACTACACCTATTTCGCCTCTATCGCCGCCGGAAATGCGGCGGCGGCCACGGTGATCCAGTACACCTGTCCGGCGCTGGTGATTCTTTGGATTTCCTTTTCTCATCGAAGATTTCCGACTCTGGGGGAATTGTCCTCGGTGGTCTTGGCGGTGGTGGGAGTCTTCCTCCTGGTCACCGGCGGGGATTTGTCCAGGCTCTCGGTGCCGGCGGAATGCGTGTATCTGGGACTCGCGTCGGCGGCCTTCTTTGCGATCTGCTGCATTTATCCCAAGCATCTCATCGGGGAAATCGACAATTCCTTGGTGCTTGCTATCGGCATGTTCACCGGCGCTATCGCCGCCTTCGTAGTGGATCCCTTGGGAGATTTCTCCGGATTCTTCAAGGAAGAGGTACTCTTCGATGTGGTGTGGATCGTGGTGTGCGGCACCGCCGTGGCCTTCACCTGCTATAATGCGGGGCTTCGCTACATGAGCGAGTCCCAGGCGTCGGTGACGGCGACAGTAGAGCCGGCGGTGTCGGTGATTGCGTCCTATTTCCTTTTCGATACCCACTTCGGGTCTTGGCAGGGATTGGGCATTCTTTTGGTTATCCTGGCCATTGCGGCGCCGGGATTGTTGGATAGAAAGAAGTAAAATGGGAAAATGAATGGGTCTTCGAATATTTCAGCGATTCTGATGGTGGTGTGCGCCGGTATCATGTGGGCCGGCAGCGGCATCGGAGCGCAGAATTTTTTCGAGCACTGCTCCATGAATGCCATGGAGCTCACTGCCTTTCGCATGATGGCGGCAGGATTTATTTTGATCGGCGTGACTCTGTGGCAGGGAGAAATGAAGCCGAGCCTTGCGATTTTGAAAAAGAAACCGAAGCTCTGGATCGACGTGGCCATCTACGCGGTCTTTGGCCTGATGCTGATGCACTACACCTACTTCGAAGCCATCGCCTACGGCAATGCGGCGACGGCCACCGTCATCCTCTATAGCTGCCCGGCCATGGTGATCTGCTACAATGCCATTCGCCACAGAAGGCTGCCGTCTATGGGAGAAATATTGACGGTGATCCTGGCCACCGGCGGCACCTTCCTCCTGGTCACCGGCGGCGACCCGTCGAAGCTCAGCGTCTCCTTCATCTGCGTGGCGCTGTCTCTCTTCAATGGCGTGGTCTACTCCTTCGCTTCCATTTACCCCAAGCACATCTTTCTGCAGCTGAATAAAACCTTCGTCCTGGCTGTCAGCATGATCATCGGCGCCTTTGCTTGCTGGATCTTCGAGCCTCATATGAATTGGCTCGCCTTCTTCGATCCGGAAATCTTCTGGGGCGTGGCGTGGATCGTTGTCTTCGGTACCGTCACCGCCTTCCTCCTTTACAACATCGGCCTCATGTACCTTTCGCCCCAGCAGGCTTTGATCACCGCCGCCAGCGAACCGGCGGCCTCGGTCATCCTCTCCTGCTTCATCTTCGACATGAGTTTCGTGGGCCTCCAGGTGGTAGGCATCGCCATGGTCATCCTGGCCATCATGACTCCGGCCGTGGATTTTAAAAAGATATTCGGGAAATAGAGGGGCGCCGTCGGCGCCTCTTTTTCGTAGTCGGTGGTCGGGGCGTGTTTGGTTGCTTCCTCGCTACCGTGAACCGGTTACCGTGTAACCGGTAACCGACATTTTTGCGATAGCGGGAAATGGAGCGCGGCCTTGCTTCGTATAGCAGTTTATTGCTCTACTTCCTGCCTGCGGAAGAATGCACAGTGAACGGTTACACGGTAAACGGTTCACGGTAGTGGGGAAGCAGGTACGCGCGTCCTAACTACTGATCACTGATTACTGACCACTGACCACCGACTACCGACTACCGACTATCGACTACTAATATCTATAAATTTTTCCTTTATTGCCTATTTCTTTTATACCTTATATAATGGTGCAAATGGGTCTGTTTCAATGGTCTTCCAAGGAGGCATTTTATGAATCGTCAATGGATGAAAAAAGGAGCTGCTCTTCTGGCTTTGGCAGCATTGGGGCTTACGGCCGGTTGCGGCGGAAGTCCGGCAAAGAGTGAGGCAGCAAAGTCGGAGGCCCCGAAGGCTTCTTCAGAGAAGGTGCTGAAGGTAGCCTGTATCGCGACTTACCCGCCATTCGTGTACAAGGATAAGGATGAAAAAATCATCGGGTTCGATGTGGACATCACCAATGCGGTGGCCAAGGAAATGGGGGCCAAGACCGAGTACACCTCCATGCCTTTCGATCAGCTAGTGTTGGCTTTGGCAGATAACAAAGCAGACATCGCCGTGGCTGCTTGTGATATGACCCAGGACAGAGCCGAGAAGGTAAACTTCAGCAACATTTACTACAACAAGGAAAGCGTATCCATCCTGGCGAGAAAGGATGACAACTCCATCAAAGGCCCGGAGGATCTGAAGGACAAGGTGGTAGCTGTAGAGAAGGGCACCATGTATGTCAATGCAGCAGCCCAGTGCGGCGCGAAGGTGAAGGAGTATGATTACCACGACCAGCTCCTGAAGGCGGTAGCAGCGAATGAGGCTGACGCTCTCATCCTCGACAAGCCGGTGGCTCAGTACTACTTGGCTCACGAAGCGAAGGAAACCCTGCGCCAGGCAGGCATCCTCTCCGGTAGCGGCGGATTCGTCATGCTCCTCAATAAAAAGGATCCGGCTCTGCAGAAGCAGGTAAATGACGCTTTGGCTAAGCTCATGAGCAATGGAGAATACGATAAGATTTATGATAAGTGGTTCGGCGAAAACAATTTCGGCAAAGAACCGGAAATGAAGAAATAATATAACCTACAAGAAATCCCCGCGGCATGGTCTGCGGGGATTCTTTTCTAGTGAGGAGAGTGGAGAGTGGAGTGGAGGTGCGCCGCATCAATTCATAAAGC
>CAVKMC010000148.1:0-5442 GCA_963657285.1 Agathobacter sp. | reverse complement strand
GACATGGTGATATTGAGCTCCTGACCTTCTTTGAGGTTGGTGAGGCCTTCGACTACCACAGTATCATTTTCCGTGAGGCCGCTCTTTACGATGTAGTAGCTCCCCACCTTGTCGCCTAGGGTCACGATTTTGGAAACCGATTTATTATCCTCGCCGCACACGATGACGAAGGATTTATCGAGCACCTGCTGCACCGCTCTTTCCGGCACCAGGAGCACGTCCTGCTGCTTCGGGCTGGTCAGGGTGATGCGGGCAAACATGCCCGGCAAGAGGTAATGCTCTTCATTTTGGAAAATCGCCTTCATGGTGATGGTGCCGGTGCTCTGGGACACCTCGCGGTCCATCACGTACTGGGTGGATGTTTCCGAAAGCTTCTTGCCGTTGCTCAAGGTCAAGGTGGCCGTTGGCGTCAGGCTATGAAGCTCTTCCTTGGAAATCTGATTATTGGTCTGGTAATTTAAGAGTTCATTTTCGCTGATGGAGAACTGCACATAGATCGGGCTCACCGCGCCCACAGAGACAAGCGCCGTATTTCCAGCGGTCACATAGGTGCCCGTCGCCACATCATCCACCGAAAGCTTGCCGGAGATCGGCGCGCGGATGATGGTGTCATCCAGACTTTCCTGGGCCTTTTGAAGGAGTGACTGCATATTTTTATAATTAGACAGATTCGTATCCACTGTGGCCCGCTGAGTAGTCAAGGTCTGCTCCGCAATGGCGCCAGTGGCTGCCAATTTCTCGTAGCGAGTGAGATCGATCTGAGAATTATTCAGTGTCGTCAGTGCCTTATCCACATTGGACGCCGCCGACAGGACGTCAGTCGAATACTGGCGATCGTCGATCTTATAGAGCGCCTGCCCCTTCTCTACAAATTGGCCACTGGAAATATATTTCTCCACAATGCTGCCGGATACCTTCGGCTTGATCACCACCGCGTCCACAGACTTCACCTGCCCGGCGTACTGCTTCGCAACGGCCACATCCTGCTTCAAAACCTTCAACGCTTTGACGGACACCGCCGCGCTTTTCTGCTGCGTCTCCCCGCAGCCAGAGACAGCGCCCACAAGCGCCATCGCCGCCAGTGCCAAAGCCGCCTTCCTTCTCATTTGATTTCCTACCATATAGTCCTCCTTAAAAGTGCAAGGTTCAGCCTTAGACCTTTGTCCTTTTTCATAAACTATTGTATTTCCATATAATAGCACGCTATCAGAAACAAGGGCAAGGGAAAAGTAATCGGTAGTCGGTAGTCGGTAGTCAGTAATCACCGGACAGCGGGCGATGAACGGAATACGGTTCACCCGAAATTCATATACTCAGGCCCAATAAAAAAAGTGAGGAAATGGATTTTCCATTTCCTCAGCTTCTTAAACAACGCTTTAGGGAACCACTGACTCCAGCCCCCCGACTACCGACCACTGACTACCGACTACTGAATCACTTATCCTCAAACCCGAAACTAAACACATCCGCCCTTCCATAGTGCCCGCAGGGGTCAAACTCCATGCGGCTGGCCGGGACCTTGGACATGTCCAGGTCCGCGTAGATGATGCGCTCCATGTCCCACACGGTCTCCGACTCGTCGCGGCCATAGGGATCGATGACGCAGCTACCGCCGCGGCAGAGGACGCTCTTGGGCTGGGCTGCCACCTCGTAGCCGGTAGCCAAATCCTTCGGGTAGGAATTTTTCGTGATGATCATGTCGCAGTTCACCACGTAGCAGCGCCCTTCGAGGGCGATATGGCGGATCGTGTGCTGCCACTCAGCGTTGTCATTGGTGTTGCAGGAAATATAGAGGCTGATGCCCTTCTTGTAAAGAGCCATCCGCGCCAGGGGCATGTAGCTCTCCCAGCAAATCATGCAGCCCATCGGTCCCCAGGGCGTCTCCACCACCGGGAAATAATCTTTGTCCGCATCACCCCACACGCAGCGCTCCTGTCCCGTGGGCTTGAGCTTTCGATGCAGCGTCACTTCCCCTTCCGGAGAAATAAAGATATTGGAATTGTACAGCGTCCCGGACATCGGATCCCTTTCTGAAATCCCAAGGCTCACCCATACCTGATGCTCCTTCACCTTTTCTACGATAGCCTTCGTTTCCTCGCCGCCTACGATGATCGACGCATCGGCGTAGCGCTTCCAATCCGCCCGCCCCGCTTCGCTTCTCTTTCCCGTGGCGAATCCAAAAGTCATGCCATAGGGGTAGCCGGGAATGAAGAGCTCCGGAAATACAATGAGCTTCGCCCCGTGAGACGCCGCCTCTTCCAATTTCGCCAGCACCTTTTCCACGCAAGCCGCCGTATCAAAAAGCTTCGGCTCCGCCTGCACGATTGCCAATTTGCAAATGCCATTCTGGATGCGCATATATGGTTCTCCTTTTCGTACTCGTTTTAGTAATCGGTGGTCGGTAGTCGGTAGTCAGAGCGCGCCTTCCGCTGTAAGCCCTCTTCTCTGAAGAGGGTGCCCATAGGACAGGCGATGCCTGCTGTCTCACTTACCTTCCGCTTTCTGATTTCATTTTACGAAAGAGAATAAAGAAAAGCAATAGCTGCTGACCACATTTGAAGATTTCTCAATGGCTCTCCGTAAAACCTAATATCGAAATCAATTTTCCTTTCCATAACAAAAAGCGTTTTGGAAAAATATTTTCCAAAACGCCTTTGGCTATGCTACAATACAAGTGAGGTGCTCCCACCGTGACACGGTACGGCAAAACTCTGGCCCCGGACTTTCCGAAGAAAGGGGTGGTGCGTTATGACGAAATACGATTTCCTCGCATTCCTCCTGCTCTTGCTCCTTTGTATTGTAGCAGTAAAGTAGTTCACCAACAGAAAAGCCGCCCAACTGTCCAAAGGTCGGCGGTTCTTCTGCTCTGAAATATATAGGGGCTAAGCCGTCACCGGGTAGCACCTTTTCTATTTGTATTTTACGACAATACGCCAAAGAAATCAACAAGAAAGATATGCGTTCTATTCTCTTTCCCAACCAACCTCCACCGCTAAAGCGGTCCCCCTCCTTCCAAAGGAAGGAGATTCCATAAGGAAATGCGCCCCGACCACCGACTACCGATTACCGATTACCAAAATAAAAAGCATTGAGAAAAAATTTCCCAATGCTTTTTTATTTTATTCTTCGCTATAAACAGAGGAGATCGGGCCTTCGTCCTTCGGCATAGGTGGAAGGAAGGAGGGAGTCTCTTCCTCTTTCTTCGGTTCATCGCCCGGAGCGTAGAGGGAGTGATACTTGAAGAGGTTTTCCACTTCTTTGCTATCGATGGTTTCTACCTTGAGAAGTGCCTGCGCCATAGCTTCCAGCACGTCCATGTGAGCCGTCAGGGTAGCCATAGTGTCGTTGTAGGCTTCGTCCAGGTACTTGTGCATTTCTTCATCGATGATGGTAGCTACGGCTTCGCCATAGTTTCTTTCAGAGCCCAGCTGCTTGCCCAGGAAGATCTGTTCCTGATGTTCGCCGAAAATCATCGGTCCCAAGCGATCGCTCATGCCCCATTCCATAATCATCTTGCGCAGGATCCCGGTCACCTGCTGCAGGTCGCCGGAAGCACCACTGGAGATTTCATTGAAAATGATCTGCTCAGCGCAGCGGCCGCCCAATGCAACGCGGAGCTGTGCCAAGAGGTGAGACTTGGTGATGAAGGAGCGTTCCTCGTGAGGAAGCATCATAGTGTAGCCGCCGGCCTGACCTCTGGGGATGATGGTGACCTTGTGTACCGGGTCTGCATCCTTCAGGAGGGTAGCCATGATGGCATGACCGGATTCGTGGTAAGCGGTGATCTTTCTTTCCTGCTCGCTGACCTTGTGGCTCTTTCTTTCCGGACCGTAGCTGACCTTTTCGCTGGCCTCCTCCAGATCGCCCATAGAAATGGTTTTTCTGTTGGCGCGAGCGGCGAGAAGAGCCGCTTCATTCAGAAGGTTCGCGATGTCGGCGCCGGTGAAGCCCGGTACCTTCTTCGCGATGGTTTCCAGATTGACATCCGGTTCCAGCGGTTTGTTCTTTGCATGGACCTTCAGGATCGCGATGCGTCCGCGGAGATCCGGACGACCTACCACCACGCGACGGTCAAAGCGGCCTGGACGAAGCAGTGCCGGATCCAGAATATCCGGACGATTCGTAGCCGCCAAGGTGATGATGCCTTCGTTGGAGCCGAAGCCATCCATTTCGACTAAGAGCTGATTCAGAGTCTGTTCGCGTTCGTCATGGCCGCCGCCAAGGCCGCTGCCACGCTGACGACCTACCGCATCGATTTCATCGATGAATACGATGCATGGCGCATTCTTCTTCGCCTGGGCGAAGAGGTCGCGCACGCGGGATGCGCCGACGCCGACAAACATTTCTACGAAGTCAGAGCCGGAAATGGAGAAGAAAGGAACCTTTGCTTCCCCGGCTACAGCTTTAGCCAAGAGAGTTTTACCGGTACCGGGAGGTCCTACCAAGAGGACACCCTTCGGGATCTTTGCGCCGATAGCGGTGTATCGTCCCGGATTTTTCAGGAAGTCTACCACTTCGGAGAGTTCTTCCTTCGCTTCATCTTCACCGGCTACGTCGGAGAAGTTGACATGGACCTGGCCTTCAGCAGTCATTTTCGCTCTGGATTTACCAAAGCTCATGACACGTCCGCCGCCGCCCTGGGTCTGGTTCATGATCCAGAACCACACGCCTACCAGAATGATAATCGGCAGCAAGGAGGAGAGCAGGCTCATCCACCAAGCCGGCTGTTCCGGCGGCTTCGCGGTGATGACTACTTCGCCCTTGGTCAAGGTCGGCAGAAGCGTAGTGTCATTGTCCGGTGCATAGGTAGCAAATTCAGTGCCATCCTTCAATTTCCCGGTGATGGAATTATTCGTCATCGTTACGGAGTCTACATTCTTCTTCTCTACCTGGGCGATGAAGTCGCTATAGGTGATTTCCGAATGCTTTTCCTGGGGATGAACAAAGGTATTGAATATGGACACCGCTATGATAATCAAAAGCACATAGAGAGCCACATTCTTTACAAATTTACTCAATATTTTCCTCCTTCTCTATATTTCTTTGCGAAATACAAACGACCCATTCTACAGGTTTTCACCCCATCTGTATGACCTGGATTGAAATCTTTAGATAATAACCAATTTTAACATACTATTATAAATATAGGCAATGGATTTTTTTAGGGCTAGTGGTTTAGTGGTCAGTAGTCAGTGATCAGTACGTGCTTACCATTCATGTCAATCTGTCATTTATACCGATATCGCTGCTTAGTAATCAGTAGTTAGTAGTTAGTAATTAGTACGCATTTGCCTTTCGAATCAATTTGTCATTTACAACGATACCGCTATCCGAATCCTCCGGCGATAGTTGCAGAATGCCTACTGTCTCAGCCGCTGCTCGCGTACTAATCACTAATCACTAATCACTAATCACTAATCACTAATCACTGATCACTAACCC
>CAVKMC010000147.1:0-5509 GCA_963657285.1 Agathobacter sp. | reverse complement strand
CGCGGCGCTTTTGTTTGTGCGCCGCACCTTCCCTTGAACCTAAATACTTGAACCTCGAACCTTTTACTCGTAATGTGGCTCATGCCAAGTTAACGACAACTGCTCACCATTCAATAGCCCATACAGAAAAGGATGCCCCGAGTCACCAGCATAGCGATGGCGGCGTCCAGGAGCGGGGTCATGAGGAGCACCGGGTAGTAGAGACTTTTCACCTGGCACACGATGACGACGCGGGCGAAGTGGCCGATGAGGGTACCCATGGTGATGCAGGCGGGAAATAGGATGGTCGCGTGCACCGCCGAAATGGTACCGTCCATGTAGAGCCCCGCAGCCGTAGCGGCGCCGGCGGCTTTGGCGAAGAACGCCGCCACCAGTGCCACCGATGCCTCACCGGGAAGGCCGAAGAGGCCCATCACCGGCGCCAGGGCGTCCCCGATGAAGGGCATGACGCCGGCCAATTTCAAAAAGGTAATGAGTGTATAAGCCATGACCATGGCCGGCGCGATGAGCTCCACAGTGATGTAGAAGCCCTTCTTCGCACCTACCATAAAATATTCCGGAATGGATAATTGTTTTTCTTTCTTTTCTTCCATACTACAGATCCTTGTCATTCAATTTCATAAGGACCGCCCCCAAGAGCTTGGCCCTTTCGAAGAGACTATCTACCAGGGCGTATTCGTCCTTCGTGTGATTCCACTTCCCCTTGACGCCCATAGCACAGACCGTGGGGACGCCGGCAGCCACCACATAGCCCGAGTCGCTGCCGCCGCCCACCAGCTTGCCTTTGGAAATAGACATACCATTTTCCTCCGCCGTTTCCTTCACGAGCGCGAAGAGCTTCTGATTTCCTTCAGTCAGCTTCATAGGGATCATACCTTCGTGGTATTTCAAAAGCTCCGTGCTGGTTCCTTCGATGAAATTCTTTTTCAGCACCTTCACCAGCGCCTCCTTCACAGGAAGCGACAGGGCGGGGTCCAGGAAACGGATATCCCCTTCTGCTTCGCAATAGTCGGGGATGGCATTCGACACGGTGCCGCCATGAATCACGTCCACACTATAGGTGATGCCCTTGTCCCAGTCCGTGAGATTCTGGATGGCGTCGATTTTCTTCGCCATTTCCCAGATCGCATTGCGGCCGGCCTCGGGATTATTTCCTGCATGAGCCGCCACGCCATGGACAGCGAATTTGAAAACCACGCCGCCCTTCCGCGCCAGCACCAAAGAATTGTCCTCGTAGCTGGTCTCGCAGTTGAAAGCCGCCACGCAGCCGGCCGCCTCCTTCTCGATGAGCACCGGCGCCTTCGAGCCGCCATGGGCGATTTCTTCATCCGCTGCCAGGACGATCTTGATGGGCCGTCCGCAGAAGCCCACATGGGAGAGCCCCTTTAGCGCCCACATCATCGCCGTGAGACCGCCCTTCATGTCCAGCACCCCGGGGCCGTAGGCCTTGCCGTCCTTGATGGTGAAGGGCCGCTTTTCCGCTTCCCCTTTGGGAAATACGGTATCCATATGACCCAGAAGAAATACCGGCGCCTTGTTATTGCCAGGGATATAGGCAGTCAATGCATTCCCTTCCTGATTCCAAGAAATCTCGCCGCCCACCTGGGAAATCTCCGTCATGATCCGCCGCGCCACATGGGCCACCCCATCGGCATCCGACGCCTGGCTATCCTGATTCACTAGGTCTCTCCATAGGGAAATCATGTCTTCCTGATGCTGATCGATATAGTCAAAAAATTCCTGTTTCAATGCTACCATGCTCCTTTAGTATGTAACGTAAAATCATTTTAGTGATTTAGTAATTAGTGATCAGTAATTAGTAATTAGGGCGCATTTGACGCTATCACAAAATGCGTCCTAATTACTGATCACTGATTACTGACCACTAATTTCTCATAACTCCACCAACAACGCCATCAGCAGCTTGCACCTTTCATAGAGGGACGCTTCATCGGCCCATTCTCTTTCGGTGTGGTTGAATTCGCCTTTCACGCCCAGGGCGCAGAGGGTGGGGACGCCTACGGCGGTAAGGTTGGCGGAGTCGCTGCCGCCGCCTACGGCGATGGCCTTCATCTGCGGGAAGCCGAAGGCTTCGGCTACCGCTTCTGCTCTTTCAAACAATTCCACAGATCCTTCGAGGCGCTCCATGGCCGGGAATGTGACGATGGGTCGGAGGGTCGTGGTGGTGTGATCCACATACTGACGCGCCGCGATTTCCTTGAAATCCTTATCCACCCTTTCGATGCCCTTCTGCTGGGAGAATCGCACATCCACCTTGCACCAGGCGTGCTCCGGCACCGCATTGGCCACCGTGCCACCGCCGATGACACCGGCATTCACCGTAGTGCCTTCCTCGTAGTCCGTTTCCTTCTGGATGTCCAGGATTTTATGCGCCAGCTCCTCTACCGCACTTCTGCCGTCCTGGGGATTGTTCCCCGCGTGGGCCCCCACACCGGTGACTTCGAACATGTACTGCGCCACGCCCTTGCGCTGGATCACGATGCTATTATCCAGGAAACTGGTTTCCAAATTGAAAGCCATAAGCGCGCCTTGTGCTTCCTTGCGGAAATCAGAGACAGCATCCGATTTCCCATGAGCCACTTCCTCATCGCCGGCGAGAATAATTTTCAGCGGATACTTGTCATAGCCTGCTTCGATGAGGAATTTCACGGCGTAGAGAAGAATGGTGACGCCGCCCTTCATATCCAAGACGCCTGGGCCTGTCACCTTGCCATCGGTCATAGTGAAGGGACGAGCCGCCGCGGTGCCGTCAGCAAAAACGGTATCCATGTGACCGGTGAGGATCACGAAGGGCTTCGTCATGTCCCCCTTCTCGGCGACGAGCATATTTCCTGCCTCTTCATATTCATGGAAACGGACCGAGAAACCGAGGCCTGTGAAGAACTTTTCGATATCCTTCCCGACTGCATCGACGCCAGCCTTATTTCCGGACCCGCAGTCTCGGTCCACCAGAGCCCGCCAGGTCTCCACCATAGCGGATTTATTTTCATCGACCTTTGCGAAAAGAGATTGTATGTTCTGCATGTTTGCCTCCTTTTGAGAATAGGGATATGGGATATGGATGCGTTTGACTGCTTCGCCATAGCTAGGAGCTTGGAGCCTGGAGCTTGGAGCTTATTTAGCGTCCAGTAGACTTAATGAACAGTGGAGACGCGAGGGCAAGCACTTGCTAACCTTTGCATAATTGTTGTTAAATCCCTAAAGACGCGAGCCGGGCTCCAAGCTCCGAGCTCCTAGCTCCTAGCTATGGGGAGACCGGTTCGCGGGCCTTATCCCTTAGATAGCACAAAATTCTAAAGGCCCCTCTCAATGAAAAGAGCCTTTAGAATTGAGTTAGAATTTCATATAGTATATCGCATTTCTATTATTTCGTCACCTTGAGAAGGATGGCGATCATGAGCTTGGCGCGGGTGAAGAGGCTTTCTACGTCAGCCCATTCTTCCACGGTGTGGTTTCTCGCGCCTTCGACGCCGATGGAGCAGAGGGTGGGGACGCCGGCCTGTACGGTGTAGGCTGCATCGGAGCCGCCGCCGCAGAGCTTCGGGCCCGGGATCGGAAGGCCGCTTTCCTTTGCTGCTTCCTTTGCCACTTCCAGGAGCTGCATATTTCCTTCGGTGCGTTCCATTTCATCGAAGCCGAAGGTGTCGGAAATCTTTGTGGTCACGTCCTTCACGAAGACCTTATTCACGATGGCATTTACCTTTTCGCGAAGCATGGGCAAGTCATCGTGGCTGATGTAGCGGAAATCACATTCCACCCGGCAGTAAGCCGGAGCCGCGTTCGCTACGGTGCCGCCGGTGATGGTGCCTACATTGACATTGTAGCCCTTGGAGAGGTCGGAGAGCGCTTCGATCTCGATAATCTTGTGAGACATTTCGAGGATGGCGCTTCTGCCATTTTCCGGATCGTTGCCTACGTGGCAGCCACGGCCGAAGGTCTCGATGATGAAACGCCAGCAGCCTCTTCTCTGCACGGTGATGTCATGGTCTACGAAGCCGGTCTCGAAGTTGAATGCGCATTTCGCGCCTTTGGATTCTGCTTTGATGACCTCCGGATTGTTGGAGTAGCAGTGAGCCGGTTCTTCATCGGCTACGAAAATCACCTTGCAAGGGAAATCATAGCCCGCATCGTGGAGCGCTTCCAGGGTAGAGAGCGCGATGGTGTCGCCGCCCTTCATATCCAGGACGCCGGGGCCATAGGCCTTGCCATCTTTGATGGTGAAGGGGCGCTTCTCTACTTCGCCCTTATGAAATACGGTGTCGATGTGGCCCATGAGGATCACGTAGGGCTTGGAGAGATCTCCTCTTTCGCCGATAATGGTGTCGCCACATTCCTCAAAGGAGTAGCGACGGATGGTGAATCCCAATTTCTCCAGACGAGCGGCGCAGAGATTTCCGATCTCCATGCCCCCTTCCTTCACACCGATGCCGGAGTCGATGGAAACCATCTGTCTCCACAAATCCACCATCTCATCCCGGTGGGCATCCACCCAGGCAAATGCTTTTTCTTTGATATCCATATTATGTGCCTCTTTCTTTTTATTCTTTAGTAATTAGTGGTCAGTTCTTAGTAATTAGTACGCATTTCACTTTTTCGCAAACGCAGCCTGATCACTGATCGCTAATTACTAATTCCTAAACCTCTCACGTTTTTCCGCTTTACTTATTTACAAATTCCCATTTCTCCAATGTTCTACGTTCCACCACTTCCCGGTTCAGTTCGAAGCCGGTGCCGGGGAGGTCGGGGAGCTGGATCATGGCGTGGGAGTCGATGAAGGTGGACGGAGTCACAATGTCGTCTGCATAGTAGCGATCGCTTCCGGGGATGTCGTTCGGGTATCTGTAGTATGGCAGGGTGGCTGCTGCCATGTTGTGGCCTCTAGCTACGCCGTCGTCTACCATGCCGCCGCACCAGGAGTATACGCCCCGTTCGCCGGCGTACTGCTGGATGCGTCGTGCTTCAGTGAGGCCGCCGACGCGAGCCACTTTGATATTGATGATCTTGCAGCTGCCAAGCTCGATGGCTTTTCTCGCATCGTCTACGCTGTCGATGCTTTCGTCCAGGCAAATCGGGGTCTTGATAGCCTGCTGCAGGTGGCGATGGTCTACGATGTCGTCGGAAGCCAGTGGCTGCTCGATCATGAGGAGGCCGATTTCATCCATTTCACGGAAGAGATCGATATCATTCAAGGTGTACGCAGAGTTTGCGTCAACCATGAGCATGATGTCGCCATATTCCTTGCGGACAGCGCGGAGATAATTGATATCATAGCCCGGTTTGATTTTGCATTTCACGCGGCGATAGCCCTGATTCATATATTTCTCGATGGTCTTGAGGAGCTTATCCGGTGTATCTTCGATGCCGAGGGATACGCCGGCTTCTACCTCATTTCTTACGCCGCCAAGGGCCTTGTATTCCGGGATGCCCAGCTCTTTGGAGTACAGCTCCCAGAGAGCGCAGTCCACAGACGCGCGGGCCATGCGATTTC
>CAVKMC010000146.1:0-5542 GCA_963657285.1 Agathobacter sp. | reverse complement strand
GCGCATTTCTATCCGGCGCTATCGGAGGACCCTTCTCCAAGGGTCTACTCCCGTACAGTTAGAGCCACAACTCTATACTAACCCTCAGTATAAACCCCTTAACTTAATAGCATTACTCTTCAAGGAGGAGGGCTTGCGTGATTTCGTTTCGCCCCATCTCATCGTCTCCCCCCCTATTTCCCCCAATAAAAAATGACCGCGAAGGAATTCGCAGTCATTTTTTATTTTTACTTATCCATGGTCACGATTTTCTTCGGCCGTTTGAAACCGTGGAGGTGTTCGATGACGACGAAGAGCATGGGGACAATGAAGATCTGGAGGACTGTCGCCGAGAGCACGCCGAAAACTACGGCGATGCCCATTTCAGAGCGGGAGTTCGCGCCGGCGCCTGTGGAGAGGGCGAGCGGGATATTACCCACGATGAAGGCGAAGGATGTCATGAGGATCGGACGGAGACGGATCTTCGATGCTTCTACAGCTGCCTTGAGAGCGTCCATGCCGGCGTCGGTACGGACTTTGGCGTACTCGACGATGAGGATGGCGTTCTTAGCGGCGAGGCCGATGATGGTGAGGAGGCCGATCTGGAAGTAGATGTCGTTATATACATTGAATGCCAGAGCTGCCACGGTAGCGCCGAAGAAGCCGGTGGGGATACCGAAGATGACGGTGAATGGGATCTTCCAGCTTTCGTAGAGGGCCGCCAGGGAGAGGAAGACGAAGAGCATGCCGAGGGAGAGGGCATAGACGGTCTTGCCGCTGGCTTCGCGTTCCTGGGCAGAGGATTCTACGAATTCAAAGCCGTAGCCATTGGGGAGGACCTGGTTTGCTGTTTCTTCCAGGGCATCCAAGGCCTGGCCGGTGGAGTAGCCCTGGGCTTCCTGGCCGCCGATCTTGACTGCCGGGAAGTTGTTGTAACGGGTGATGACGGAGATGGCGTTGGATTTCTTCGGTGTGATGAAGGTAGAGATGGGCACCATATTTCCTTTGCTGTCTCTGACGGTGAGGAATTTATTATCCTCCGGGGTCATACGGTACTCGGTGTCTGCCTGGGCCACGACCTTGAAGTTACGGCCATAGATGGTGAAGTCATTGATCTGGACAGAGCCGTAGTAGGCCTGCAATGCGGTGAAGATGTCGCCTACGGCTACGCCATTTCTCTGTGCTTTTTCACGATCGATGTCAAAGTTGTAGGACGGGGTATCCATGCGGAATGTGGTGTAGGCCATCTGGATTTCCGGACGCTGGTTGGCAGCGCCGAGGAATTCGCCGATGACACGCTGGAATTCTTCATTGGATGCGCCGTTCTTGTTCTGGATGTACATACTGAAGCCGCCGGAAGCGCCAAGGCCCGGGATCGGGGATGGGTTCAGAGCCATCAGGGATACATTCGGATGGGTGGCATTGTAAGCGAAGGCTTTCGCCATGACGGCATTGAGCTGTTCATTCGGAGCGGTGCGGTCGTCCCATGGACGAAGCTTGATGAAGGAGAGGCCGGCATTTGGTTTCTGGCCTTCCGAAAGGATATCGAAGCCTGTGATGCCCTGGGACTGTTCGATGGCAGTGTCATCAGTATTCATGTACTTCAGATAGTCGGTGATGACTGCATTGGTTCTGACATTGACGGAACCTTCAGGGAGAGAGAAGGCTGTGATGAAGAAGCCATTGTCTTCCTGCGGAAGGAATGCGGTCGGGAGCTTGAAGAAGATGCCGAAGGCCACAGCAGAGATGACCACCAATGTGATGATCGGCACCGCAATGGCATGGCCCAATTTCTCCAGGCAAGCGCCATAGACTTCTACCATGCGGTCGAAGCCATTATTGAATTTATCCCAGAAACGATCCAGGGCGCCTTTCTTATTTTCCTTCGCCGGCGGTTTCAGCATGCCGGCGCAGAGGGCCGGTGTGAGGGAGAGCGCTACGAAGGCGGAAATCAGAACGGATACGGCGATGGTCAAGGCGAACTGCTTATAGAGAATACCCATGATGCCGCCCAAGAAGGCTACCGGTACGAATACGGCTGCCAGGACGACGGCGACGCCGATAACCGGGCTCTGTACCTTCTGCATAGCTGCCACGGTGGCTTCACGGGGCCCCAGGTTGTTGTAGCGCATTTCGTACTCGACGGCTTCGATTACGACGATGGCGTCATCGACGACGAGCCCGATAGCCAGGACCATGGCGAAGAGGGTCAGGGTATTGATGGTGAATCCCAGGATCGCGAAGGATGCGAAGGTACCAAAGAGGGATACCGGCACGGCGATCATCGGGATGAGTGTAGATCTCCAGTTCTGCAGGAAGATGTACACGATGAGGGCTACGATGAGGAGGGCTTCCACGAAGGTGTGGAGCACTTCCTTGATGGATGCATAGATGAAGTCGGTGTTATCGGAGCAGATGACATAGATCATGTCGTCCGGGAAGGTCTTCGCATCTTCGGCGAGCTTCTTCTTGATGGCACCGATGGTTTCTACCGCATTGGCATCGTCGGTGAGGGAGAAAGCGACGACAGACGCTTCTCGGCCGGATGCGCTGGAAATGAAGTCGTAGCTCTTGGCGCCGAGCTGGATGCGGGCTACATCGCGGAGATGGAGCATGGATCCGTCATCATTGGTGCGGAGCACGATGTCGCCAAATTCATCCTCGGTGACCAGGCGGCCCTTCGCAGTGACGATGTACTGGAAGGCAGCGTTTTTATCTACCGGTGCCGAGGAAATATTACCGGCAGCGATCTGCTGGTTCTGGGCAGTGACAGCGGAAATGACTTCGCTGGCGGTGATTTTATTCTGCGCCATCTTGGTCGGATTCATCCAGATACGCATAGCGAAATCGGAGCCGAATTCCTGTACGTTACCTACGCCTTTGATGGATTTCAATTCATCTAAGTAGTTCATGCTGAAGTAGTTCTTCAGGAAGACGTCGTCGTAGGTATTATTCGGCGAGATCAGGCCCACAACGAGAGCCATATCGCCGGAGGATTTCTTGGTGGTGACGCCGATATTTCTTACCGTGTCAGGAAGGGCTGCATCGGATGCGGTGACGCCATTCTGTACGCGGATGGTGGCCATATCGGAGTCAGTGCCGGTGAGGAACTGCACGGAAAGGGAGTACGAACCGTTGGAGTTCGAGCTGGAAGACATGTTGTCGAAGCCTTCCACGCCGACGACGTTCTTCTCTATGACTTCCGCCACGGTTTGCGCTACGACCTCGGAGTCAGCGCCCGGGTAGGTGGCATGCACCGATACCTGCGGCGGCGTGATCTTCGGATAGCGGTCGATCGGCAGCGTGAAGATACACAGAGCCCCGGCTATAGTAATGACAAGAGCCACGACGATAGCAAAGATAGGGCGTTTAATAAAGAAATTTGCCATAGCTCCTCCTTATTTTGCGGAATCCGCTGTGCCGTGCTGTACGGAGACATTCTTCACAGCTTCTTCTTCGAGGGCTTCGCGGTTTGTTTCCTCCGGAGCCACAGCCTGTCCGACGGTGACTTTGTTCTGGCCTTCTACGATGATTTCATCATTTACGTCGATGCCGCTTTCGATGATGGTGTAGATGCCATAGGTAGCGCCGACCTTCACGGCCTTCTGCTGTACCTTGCCATCGATGACCACATCGAGCATATCCTTATTCAGGAGCTGTACCAGAGCTTTGGTGGGTACCAGGATGCTGTCCTTGGCTACTTCTGCATCGGAAACGATGGTGGCATACATGCCCGGGACGAGGACATTGTCCGGATTCGCAAAGGCCGCCTTCATGGTGAGCTGTCCGCTGGTGAGGCTTGGATTGATCTGTACGATCTTGCCGGTTTCGCCGTAGATGGAGCCGTCAGCGAGGCGCATCTTCAGCGCGTCGCCTAAGGTGTCGGTGCCGTTCTTATTCTTCACCAGAGACAGGTATTCCGATTCAGACATGTCGAACTGTACATACAGCGGGTCTGCATTGGAAATCGTAACCAGCGGCGTGGTGCCGGCGGAAGCGAAGGTGCCGACATTCACATCATCCATGGAAAGGGTGCCGGTGAATGGCGCGGTCACGATGGTATCCGACAGGTTGTCGGCAGCAATGGTAGCCTGGCTGCGAGCCGCTTCCACGACTGCCTGGTAGGCTTCAGTAGCAGCCTTCTGGCTGTCGTAGGCCTGACGGGAAATCGCACCATTGGCGATGAGCTCTTCATAGCGAGCCAGATCGCGCTTCGCATTTTCATAGGTTGCCGTCGACTGGGCTACCTGCGCCTGGGCAGCTGCCAGGTTTGAAGAATAGGTGCGGGTATCCAAGCGGAAAAGCGGCTGTCCTTCCGTGACATGCTCGCCGCCTTTGATATACTTTTCCATGACGGTGCCGGATACCTTGGCCCGTACCGGTACTTCCTGCAAAGCCATGATAGAGCCGGTATACTCTCTCTGTATCGGCGTATCAGACTTGAACGGCTTGAAGGTGGTCACCTTCACCGCCTGCTGCTGTTGCTGGCCCTGCTGCTTCGAAGAACCGCATCCGCCGGTCATGAGCCCCGCGGAAAAGAGCAGCCCGGCTGCCAATGCAGCGGCCATAATCTTTTTACATTTCATATTCTGCCCCCTTACACGTACTGCATCTCCCCAGTACTGTAAAAATCGCTAATACTTGAACGTATCCTATAATACCAAATAATTGACCTAAAGTCAAAGAAATAGTTCGCTTTCTGGGTTATTTTTTTCAAGAAATATTCGAAAAAAAAAGTGGATAAAGCACGCGTACCTGCTTCGCCATAGCTAGGAGCCTGGAGCTAGGAGCTAGGAGCTTCTTTGGAGTCCAGTAGTCATGCTGAGCAGTGGAGGCATGAAGCACGTGCTTGCTTTTGCAGATTGCAATTAAATGCCCAAAGACGCGAAAAGAGCTCCAAGCTCCAGGCTCCTAGCTCCTAGCTATGGCGAAGCAGGTACGCGCGCCCCTCCCCTCACGCCAAAAACGGAGCCTGTCGGCTCCGTTCTCCTACTACACCATTTCCACCGGCACCTTCACCACCGCCTTACGCAGCTGGGCGGGGCCCTTCGCTCCCGCACAGAGGGGACGATGGAGATCCTCCGGGAAGAAGATGGCAAATCGTCCGGTGCGGAAATAAATTTTCGTTTCGCCGTAAGGACCGGACTTGTAGAAATAGAGATCCCTCTCCGGGTAGCTCTCGATGCATTCGCCGGCTTCGAAGCGACTCTCTACGCCAAGCCACTCCTCTTCCCCGTCGATTTCATACTGGATGTCAATGAATTTCTTGTGTCCCTCCAGCTTGCGGTCCGCTTCCGGCTCGGACATGGGCGACTCCACTCCCATATCGCAGCCGCAGATTTTATATTTCCCATCCTCATGAGATGCGAAATCAAAAGCCTTCACCTCTGTAAGGCAGCGGTAAATAAATTCCGGCAGCTGATTCTTATAATCCTCTACATGTGCAATGTCTCCGGCGATCATAGTTTTTCTCCTTTGGTAAATTTACGATGAATAACGGTAGTGGTTAGTCAAGTCCATATTAGTGTGTAAATTAATTTTTCTCTTAGAATCGTATCGTCAC
>CAVKMC010000145.1:3162-5549 GCA_963657285.1 Agathobacter sp. | reverse complement strand
GTGCCCTCCTTCCTATGGAAGGAGGGGGACCGCTTGCGGTGGAGGTTGGCTTGACGCGACTACCGACCACCGACTACTAAATCGAAATAAATTTCTCCCACGCCGCTAAGGTATGGTAAAATAAATAGAACGCTCAAATAAGGAGGCTTTCAAATGGATGATTTGATCATTGTAGATTGTCAATACGATTTCATCGATGGCTCTTTGGCCTGCGGGCATAGCCATGAAGCGGTGAAATATTTGGTGGATTTTGTAAATTCTCACGAGGTGCGCTGTCTCTATACCTCAGACTGGCACAGCGAGACCAATGGGTCTTTCCAGGTGAATGGCGGCATCTGGCCAGTGCACTGCGTGGCCGATACAGAGGGCGCAGCGCTCTCGCCGGATTTCAAGGCAGGCATCAAGGAAAAGAGCAATCAGCCATGCCCGGAAAACTTATTCTTGAAGGGGATCCGCGATGATGTAGAGGAGTACTCCGCCTTTAACGGCGTCAATAGCGAAGGGAAAGCTCTCTCGGAAGTGGCATCGCCGAAGGTTTATGTAGGCGGCATCGCTTCGGAGTATTGCGTGAAGGAAACCATCCTCTCTCTCGTGAAATCCGGCCGAGAGGTCATTGTCCTCTCCGAAGGCCTTGGCTATGTGGATCAGGCAGGTCATGAGAAGACGATGGAAGAGCTGAAAGAGATGGGGCTGGAGGTTATCGGCTAGTCGTTTTAGTGGTCGGTAGTCGGTGGTCGGTACGCGTTTACCTGCTTCGTCATAGCTAGGAGCTATGAGCTTAGAGCTTGGAGCTTGGCTAGTGGCAGTAGGCATGCTACACGGTAGAGGCGCGAGGAGTTTCGTCTCCTTTCATGTACCGTAATTAAATAGCAAGTGACACCATCCGAGCTCCAAGCTCCAAGCTAAAAGCTCCTAGCTATGAGGGGACAGGTAAATGCGTGTGCTTGAGGAAAAATGTATGCAAACAACAATCGCGGACATCGGCGAATTTGGACTTATCGACCGGGTGGCGCACGATCTCATCTATCGGCCGGAGCTGGTGAAGCTGGGGGCCGGCGATGACGGGGCGGTGTATCGGATTCCCGATGGCTATGATGAGGTGATTTCTACCGACACCATGGTGGAGGGGATTCACTTCGCACCGGAAACCATGTCGCCCTATGATGTGGGCTGCAAGCTTTGCGCCTCCAATTTCAGTGACATGGCGGCTATGGGAGCCGAGGCGGTGGGATTTGTGATTTCCGCCGCGCTTCCTAAGGATTTGCCCGTGTCCTGGGTAGAAGATTGCTACGAGGGCATCCGCTTTTATTGCAAGAAATACCGCGTGAATCTTCTAGGCGGCGATGTGACAGGCTCCCCGAAGGGCGTCATCCTGACGGGCACGGTGATCGGCATGGTACCGACTGGCCAAGCGGTCACGCGCCGCGGGGCAAGGCCGGGGGACCTGGTCTTTGTGACCGGCACCTTGGGCGACTCGGCGGCAGGGCTGGCGGCTTTATTCGCGGGCATCGGGAAGGATTGGCCGACGCTCACGGCGCGGCACCAAAGGCCGGAGCCGCAGATCGAGAAGGGGAGTCTTCTCCGCGAGGCCGGCGCATCGTCTTTGAATGATATTTCCGATGGCCTTTCCAGCGAGCTCCATGAGATCGCCAAGGGAAGCCAAGTGACTATAGAAATAGAAAGGGAGAAAATCCCTATTTCCAAGGAAGCTCATGCTTTGGGGCATCAGCTTGGAGAGAATCCAATTTCCTGGGCCTTGGAGGGCGGGGAAGATTATCAACTTACCGGTACCATTAGACCAAAGGCGTGGGAAGGACTGTCTCATAAAGAAGGCATCACGATCATCGGGGAAGTGAAGGGTGTTTCCGATGGTCAATTATATATGTGCGATCGCAGGGAGCGGACATTGCTCCTGGCGAAGGGGTATGATCATTTCAAAAAGGGAGGAAAACCATGTACACCTTAGTTGTTATCCGTCATGGCGAAAGTGAATGGAATCAGAAAAATCTGTTCTGCGGTTGGACTGACGTAGAAATCACCGAAAAGGGCTATAGCGAAGCTCGTGAGGCAGGAAAGCTTTTGAAAAAAGAGGGCTTCACCTTCGATAAATGCTATACGTCTGTGCTGAAGAGAGCCATCCACACCGCTTATACAGTGCTCGATGAAATGGATCTCACCTGGATCCCGGTGGAGAAGAATTACCACCTGAATGAACGCCACTACGGCGCTCTGCAGGGACTGAATAAGACGGAAACCACGGACAAATACGGCGAGGCGCAGGTGCACCTGTGGCGCCGTTCCTACGATGTGCCGCCGCCTGCTCTGGATCCTACGGACCCCAGAAGCCCGGAAAACCAGGCGCCCTACCAGAAATTCAAGGACCAGGT
>CAVKMC010000145.1:0-3152 GCA_963657285.1 Agathobacter sp. | reverse complement strand
CCCCTTGACGGAATGCTTAAAGGACACCGTGGCTCGCGTGGCTCCTTACTTTGATGAAGTGATTCGTCCGGAAATCGAGAAGGGTGAAAAGATCCTCATCGCCGCTCATGGCAATTCCATCCGCGCGCTCAGAAAGCACCTGGAAGGGATTTCCGCCGATGAAATCGCCGGCATGAACGTGCCCACCGGTGTGCCTCTCGTATATCATCTGAATGAAGACTTCACCGTCCACGATGTGGGATACCTGGGAGACCAGGAAGCCATCGCTGCGAAGATCAATGCGGTCAAGAATCAGTCGGCGGGGTCGAAGAAGGGATAAGGTGCGGTTTCCTGCTTCCTCATAGCTAGGAGCTAGGAGCTTTGAGCTTGGAGCTTTACTGGAGGCAGCAGGTATGCTGAACCGTATAAGTCGGAGGCGCGCGTTTCTTGCGTAGCGAGTAGCTACTTTGGTCCTTTTCCTTTGGCGTTTCGTGGGGCGAACTTACCAGCTCCAAGCTGAAAGCTCCTCGCTATGGGGAAGCAGGTATACGAGTCCCGACTACCGACCACCGACTAACGACTGCTTATCTACCAATATTGAATTCCACTACCAAAGAGAGGTGAAGCGGAAATCATGAAACCTTGGAACGAGAAGAGCGGGGCGGTGTCTCCCTCTGACAGTCTTCTCATCATGGAAGGCGGGGCCATGCGCGGGCTTTTTACGGCCGGCGTCTTGGATGCTTTGATGGATAAGGGGCTCTATTTCGAGAAATCCATGGGAATTTCGGCCGGCTCCATGCAGGGCTTGGGCTATCTCTCTCATCAAAAGGGCCGTAGCCTTCGGCTGAATAGGACCTATGCAGAGGACAAGCGGTACATGGGGATTTCCCACCTTCTGAAAGAGGGAAGCTATTTCAATTTCCACTTCATCTTCGGTGAGCTTTCGGAGACCATCGACCCTTATGATTTCGAGGCGGCAGAGAAGGCGAAGGAGACCATGTACATCCTCATGACTGATGCGAAGTCGGGAGAGACGGTGTACGTGTCCAGCAAGTCTGTTTCTATGAAGGAATTTTTCAAGATTTCCGAGGCCAGCTGCTCGATCCCTCTCTTTTCGCAACCGGTCGAGCTGTCGGACGGTCATTTCTATGTGGATGGCGGCATCGCCATGCCTTTTGTGCCACTGCCGGAGGAATTGCCATTTCCTGTGAAAAAGCCGGTATACATCCTGACGCGGGATATCCATTACCGCAAGAAGCCGGTGCCCCATGGATTCCATGGGCTGCTTCATGCTTTCTACGGGAAGGACTATCCCTTGGTGGTGGAGGAAATGTGCCGCATCCCTCCTATATATAATGAAAAGGTAGAGAAGCTTCTTTCCTTGGAAAAGGAAGGGAAGGTCTTTATCATCCGTCCGGAGAAGCCGGTGACGGTGTCGCGGACGGAGAAAAACGTAAAGAAATTGCAGGCGCTCCATCAAGAGGGCTATGACACCTTGATGGGCTGCTATGATTCATTAACGAGGTGGCTCCATGAGTGAAGTCATAATTCACAGCCATAGCGTGAAGGAAACCATGGATTTTGGCTATTTCCTGGGGCGCCATGGGGAAGAGGATTTATTTATCGCCTTGGATGGCGACTTGGGGGCGGGGAAGACCCACCTGGTGCAGGGGCTCGCAGAGGGCCTTGGCATCGAGGGCGTGGTGGCCAGCCCCACATTTACGATTATGAATTATTATGAGGCGCCGCTGCCTTTGAAGCACTTTGATTTCTACCGCCTCACCTCGGCTGACGAGCTCTATGGTATCGGCTGGGATGAGTATAGCGTAGGCGGCGTCACGGTGGCCGAGTGGGCGAGCATGTTTCCCGAGGTGATTCCCGAGGAAGCGATCCATGTGGAAATCCTGCTATCCGGCGAATCGGAGCGAGAACTTAAAATTTCCTGGGGCCCGCAGGCGCCGGGAGCGGTTGTAAAGGAGATAGAAAATTATGCTTCTAGCCATTGATACATCATCACTGGTATTAAGCTGTGCTTTGGCGGAAAAAGATAAGCTGGTGGCCGAGTGGACCGTGCAGAAACGGCTCACTCACTCCGAGCAGCTTCTGCCCCATATGGATGAAATGATGAAGGAAGCAGGGGTGGAGAAGAAGGACATCACCGCCATCGCTGTATCCATCGGCCCCGGCTCCTTCACGGGCCTTCGCATCGGCCTCGCTACGGCGAAAATGGCTTCTTACATCTGGAATGTGCCTATCGTCGGCGTGGATACCCTGGAGGCTCTGGCTTGGAATATGGCCAAGGGCGACGTTTTCGCGTTGCCCTTGATGGATGCGCAGAGAGGAAATGTGTATGCTGCGCTCTATGGCGCTTTCGAAGATATCTGGAAGGAAGCGCCCGCAGAGGTGGCGCCGATTGATGAGGTCATCGCAGCGGCCGTGAAGCATGGCGGCCCGGTGGTGGCTTTGGGTGAATGTGCGGACAAATACAAAGAAAAGCTCCTGGCTGCCGGTATCCGCGTAGCGCCGCCGCAGAGCCGCCTGTGCCGCGCCGGCAGCGTGGCTGTGGCGGGCTTTGCGAAGCTGGAAAGGGGAGAAGCGGAGGATCCCTTGAAGATTCTTCCCAATTATATACGTAGAAGTGAGGCAGAAGTATTGTGGGAACAGCTTCACGGCAAGTCCTGATCGAGAAGGCGGCCGCCTCTGACGGCAAGGCAATCTATGAAATAGGGAAGCTCTGCTTTTCCGATGCTTGGAGAGAAGAGACGGTACTCCATGACATGGAAGGGGACCATAGTTGCTATTTCATCGCTAAAGTGGATGGAAATATAGTCGGCTATGGCTGCTTTTGGTTCATCGCCGACGAAGGACAGCTGGTGAATATCGGCATCCATCCCGACTATCGCAGACTCGGCATCGGCGAAGCCATCCTCACACGGGGCATCGAGGAGTCTAGAGCGCGGGGCATGGGGACCATATTCCTCGAAGTCCGCGTCAGCAACCTGGGCGCCCAGAAAATGTATGAGAAATTTGGCTTCGAGAACCTGGGCCTTCGCAAAAAAGTCTACGACCTGCCCATAGAGGATGGGTACGTGATGGAGAGGGAAATATAAGGGGTTTTAAGGTTCAAGGTTAGACCAAGGGGGCGTGCCCCATTGATTTGGAATGAAAGCTGA
>CAVKMC010000144.1:0-5559 GCA_963657285.1 Agathobacter sp. | reverse complement strand
GATGAGCTCCGTCAAACCGTAAGCGTCCAGGTGCGCCATAGCGTCCTTCATAGCGCCTACGCCGGGAAGGATCAGGGCCTTCGCATTCTGTATTTCTTCCGCGTCTCTGGTAATCACCACGTCGAGGCCCGCCCGCTTGGCGGCGCGCTCCACGTTTCCCAGATTTCCTGCGTCGTAATCAATAATTGCTACCTTCATCACAGCACTCCTTTGGTAGAAAGAAGGCCCTTCCCTTCGATGGTGACCGCTTCCTTCAGGGCGTGGCCGATGCCCTTGAAAAGGGACTCCACAATGTGGTGGCCATTGATGCCGTAAAGAGTGGCCATGTGGAGATTCATCATGGCGTGGTTCGCGAAGGCGAGGAAAAATTCTCGCGTCATTTCTGTCTCAAAGTCGCCGATCCGCTCCACCGGGATAGCCACGTCGAAGACGAGATAAGGCCGGCCGGAAATATCCAAGACGATGCGAGATAGGGTCTCATCCATAGGGCAGAAGAAAGCGCCGTAGCGACGGATACCCTTCTTGTCGCCCAGGGCTTTCTTGAAAACCTCGCCCAAGGTGATGCCGATGTCCTCGATGGTGTGATGGTTGTCCACGTCCAAGTCGCCCTTGCAGGAGAGGGACATATCCATCCCGCTGTGAGCGGCGAGGAGATGTAGCATATGGTCGAAAAAGCCGATGCCCGAGGTGCCTTCGAAATTCCCTTCCCCGTCTATAGTCAGTGTGATGGAAATATCGGTCTCCCCGGTGGTGCGCCGAAGTGTGGCGGTGCGTGTCATGCGAGAACCTCCCGGAATACGTCAATCAATGTGTCATCCACGTCCTTGGTGGTGACGGAAATGCGGAAGCCATTGGGGATTTCTGCATTGTTTCTATAAATCTTCACCAGGATATCCTTCTTCCGCAAGGCTTCGAAGATTTCCTCCTGCTTGCTTTCGGTCTGTACCAAAAGGAAATTCGTGCAGGACGGATACACCGTGAGACCCGGGATTTCCTTCAAAGCTGCATAGAGGCGGTCCCTTTCTGCATTGATGGCGTCGCGGACTTGGAAAATTTCCTCGCGGTGACGAAGTACGATGGGCGCAAAGAGTTGGGTGAAGGCATTCAGATTGTATGGCGCTTTGATCTTCGCGATGGCTTCGATGAGCGCTTTGTCTGCTGCCAGGTACCCGCAGCGCATGCCGGCGAGGCCAAAGGCTTTGGAGAGCGTGCGAAGGACGATGAGATTCGGATACTTCTCGATGAGGCCGATGACGCTTTCCTTCTGGGCAAATTCCATGTAAGCTTCATCGACGAAGACGATATTTTCCGCTGCCTGGAGCACTTCCTCGATGAAGGCTGCCGGGAGAAGGTCGCCGGTGGGGTTATTCGGATTGCAAATCACGGTCACCTTGGGCTGGTATTTCTTCACCGCTTCGAGGAGTCCCGCCTGGTCACGCTGGTAGCCCGGCAGGTCCTTCACCTTGATGGTGGACGCGCCCAAGGTCTCCGCCCCCAGCTCGTACATATCGAAGGTGGGGCTGTGCACCAGGATCTGGTCCCCCGGGTCCAGGAAGGTGCCCAGGAGATAGGAAATCATCTCATCGCCGCCGTTGCCGCAGATGAAATTTTCCTCACTGCCGCCAACGTACTCCGCCAGAGCTTTGCGGATGTCGTCGGACATAGGCTTTGGATAAATCTGGGGCTGGAAGGTATCAAGCGCTGCGATGAGCTCTGCCTTCACCGCCGGGATGGAAAGCACATTGAGATAATTTTCGTTCGCATTGATCACATGCTTCTCAGCGATGGGCGCCACGAAATAGGGATCAAAGTCGGCGATTGTTTTTCTAAGCCATTCAGTCTTCATCGCGCACCTCCATAGCATTGGCATGAGCGGTGAGGCCCTCTGCCGTGGCGAAAAGCTGTACCTTTTGGGAAATATTTCTAAAAGCTTCCTTGCTGTACATTTCTACGCTGCTGTGCTTTACGAAATCGTACACACCAAGCGGCGAGGAGAAAGCGGCGGTGCCGGAGGTGGGGAGCGTGTGGTTCGGGCCGGCCATGTAGTCGCCGATGGGCTCGGAGGTGTATTTCCCGAGGAAAATCGCACCGGCATTGTAAATGAGCGGGAGATACTGCTTCGGGTCCGGCAGCTCTACTTCTAAGTGCTCCGGAGCGATTTTGTTCACGATGTCGAAGCACTGGGCCGCATCCTTGCACAGGAAGGCCTTCGCATAGTCCTCCACCGAGCTCTTCATGATCTCGTAGCGGGAAAGCTCTTTCATTTGGCGATCCATTTCCGCTTCTACCTTCTTGCCGAATTCTGCATCGGTGGTGATGAGGAAGACAGCCGCCCGCGGGTCATGCTCTGCCTGAGAGAGCAGGTCCGCGGCGATCCATTTCGGATCCGCGCTGCCGTCCGCCACGCAGCACACTTCCGATGGGCCTGCGATCATGTCGATGCCCACGGTGCCAAAGACCAGCCGCTTCGCCATGGCCACGAAGGCATTGCCTGGGCCCACGATCTTAAATACCGGCTCTACGGTTTCCGTGCCGTAAGCCAGCATAGCGATGCCCTGGGCGCCACCGACCTTATAAATTTCCTTCACACCGGCCACGTACGCTGCAGCGAGGATATTCGGATTCACCTTGCCATCCTTGCCGGGAGGCGTTGCCATAGCCACCGACGGGCAGCCCGCCACCATAGCCGGCACTGTGTCCATGAGGACGGTGGACGGATAGGCCGCCCGGCCGCCTGGAACGTACACGCCCACGCGCTGGATGGGGAGGAACTGCTCGCCCAGCTCCACGCCGTCTCTGAAATTTTTCGTCCAGGACTTTCTCACCTGCTCCTTGTGGAAGGCTTCGATATTCGCCTTCGCTTCCTTGAGGACCTCCAAGAATTCCGGCGTCACCAGCGTCAGGGCTTCCTCGATTTCCTCTTCGGACACGCGGAAATCGGTAAGCTCTACGCCGTCGAATTTTTTCGTCAGCGCCTTCACCGCCTCATCGCCGCCATTTCTCACCTGCTCTAAGATAGCGGACACCGATTTCTCCAATTCCTCAGACAAATTCACATTGCGGTTCGTCAAAGTCCGCACTTCACGAAGTGTAAAACCTTTTTCAGGTACTGTAATCCATTCCATTGTTATGGCTTCCTTTCATATTCTATTAGGGATAAGGGATATGGGATAAGGGATATGGCGCTTTTGACTGCCTTCTCATAGCTAGGAGCTTGGAGCCTGGAGCTTGGAGCTCTGATAGCGTCACTTTACATTTAACTGCGTTAAGAGGAAGCGAGCGAAATACTCCCGCCACCATTGTATGACATGACTACTGGCACCAGCCGAGCTCCAAGCTCCAAGCTAAAAGCTCCTAGCTATGACAGTGCAGGTAAGCACGTCCTTATCCCTTATCCCTATTTTACTAATCTCATAAACTCCTTCAATTCTTCCTGTTTCATCTTGTAGGAAACTTTATTGCAAATGAGCCTAGCGGAGAAGTCCATGAAGTAGTCATAGGCTTCCAGGCCGTTCTCCTTCAGTGTGGTGCCTGTTTCCACGATATCCACGATCACGTCCGAGAGGCCTACGAGAGGCGCCAGCTCGACGGAGCCATTCAGCTTGATGATATCGATGGGCTGGAAGCAGTCGGCGAAATATTTCCGCGCGATGGTGGGATACTTTGACGCCACCGTGAGGATGCGCTTATTCATCACCGCCTGATTTCCTTTGATGCCCGAGACCGCCATGCGGCATCTACCGATGCCCAGGTCCAGCACCTCGTACACATCCTCCTCGCCGTCCTCCATGAGCACGTCCTTGCCCACGATGCCCGCGTCGGCGGCGCCGCGGCGGACGTAGACCGTCACATCCGGCGACTTCACGAAGGTGACCCGGATGCGCTCCTTGTCGTCGGTGAAAATGAGCTTCCGGCTATCATCACTATAGTCAGGAAATACGAAGCCTCCCTCCGCCAGCCTTTTCATCACTGTCTTTGCAATGCGGCCTTTGGCCAATGCCATATGAAGCATACTTAGAGACCTCCCAATTTTTCTTCCATCTCTTCCTTCGTGTAGGAAATCCCATCCACCAGGAATTTCCCATCTGCGTAGGAAGCTATCACTTTATAATCGCCGGAATCGATCGCGTTTCCGCTGCTGACCCCCATGACCGAGTAGCCCTTCCGCCGCCAAGCCATGAGCGTCACGATGAGTTCTCGATCCGCCTTGTCATATACCACTGCCAGGTCGCAGGACGGCACCATTTCCTCCAAGAGATTTGCCTCCGCCATCACCTCATAGAGAAGATTCATATTCATGCCAAAGCCGCAAGCCGGCCGAGGCACCTGGAACTGCGCCGCCAAGGAATCATACCGCCCGCCGGAAATCAGCGAGTACAGCGCGCCGTCTGCATAAATGCGGAAGACCAAGTCCGTGTAGTAGCCCATGTGAGACGTGAAGCCGAAGTCCAGCTGCACCTTGTCCGCGTAGCCTGCCATTTCCAAATAGTCGTACACCTTTTTCAGCCGCTCCAGAGACTCCGCCATCTTATGATTCAGGCACAGCCCCTCCGCCCGCTTCAGAGTCTCCTCGTAGCGTCCAAAGAGCCGCGGCAATTCCAGAAGCACATCCCGCTGGATCTTCGTGATGGAGAGCGTGTCCGCCAACTGCTCGAAGGCCACCAGATTTCTCTTCTCCATATACTCCCGCACCTTCGATAGCTGCTCCTCCGACAGATGCAGCTCCTCGAAAAGCGCGTCCATGTACGCCACCGTCCCCAGGTCGATGCGCATATCCTTGATGCCCACCGCCTCGAGGAACTCTGCCGCCATCACCATCACTTCGCCATCGCACTCCGGCGTCTCGTCCCCCAAGACCTCCACGCCGCTCTGCTGGAAATATTTCCCGTGGGTGCACTTGCCGTAATATTCACGGAACACCATGGACACATAGCCGAATTTCAAAAGCTGCTTCGCATCCGGATACTCCCGCGACGCCGTCTTCACCAAAGGCACCGTCACATCCGGCCGCATCACCAGCACATCTCCCTGCGAGGAAATCGTCTTAATCATCTCCCGCTGCAGCTGCGGGAAATATTTGCCGTAAGTATCATAATCCTCAAAGGTCGGCGTCTGGATGATCTTGCACCCGTGGCGCCGCATGACAGAGACCACACCACTCTCGATGCGGTCGTAATTCTTCATTTCCTCTTCATGCACCATTTTTAAATCGTCAATGCCGTGAGCCATAAGAGCCCTCCTTTTCTTTCTAGTGGTTATACTTTACCACGATAAAGGAAGAAAGTAAAGGGCTTGAGGAAAATTTTTTCTTGCCTTCTTTTCTGAAGAAGGTGCCAGCTGAGCGATTCCCTAAAGCTTCTGCTATTTCCTCCGGCAAAAAATTTCTCTGCCCATCCATAATAGAAAGATTTCTCATTCCGACAAATGTTGCAGCTGCACCTTTTGTCGGAATGAGAAGATCTTCGGCTGCCATTCATTTCATGGAGCCGGTGATGGTTAGGGAACCGCTGATTAAATCGAAGAATCAGAAATCATACGAATTTTTATGCAATACTTCGT
>CAVKMC010000143.1:0-5563 GCA_963657285.1 Agathobacter sp. | reverse complement strand
TCGAACTTGTAATGTAATCTAATTTCTTTTAGTCGGGTCAGAAAAAATTTACACAAAATAATTGACACTCCCTCCCTGTCCGTCATCCTGAGCGAAGTAGAAGGATCCATCAGCAGTAGCGGGAAATGGTTTTCTTGACTCGTTCGTTAAATGCGCCCCGACCACCGACTACCGACTACCGACTTGCGAAGGAGGCAAACATGCCTTGTCCCTTGTTTCTTATCCCTTTACGCATCTTTGACAAAGTAGACGCAAAATGTACGGATTTCTATCTTTCGTTTTTACATGCATCCTTTAGACTAAGTACATAACCCAAGAGGAAAATAAAAAGAATTGAAGTCTCTAAGGAGGACAAAAATGAATTTCAAAAAGTGGATGGCACTGACCCTTTCTTCGGCAGCATTGGTAGCAGCAGCAGGCTGCGGCGGCGGCGACAGCCAGCCGGCTAAGAGTGCAGCTTCCGGCGCTAAGGTGACCGGTCAGGTGACTGCATCCGGTTCTTCTGCACTGCTTCCTTTGATCAAAGATGCAGCAGCTAAGTTCAAGAGCAAGAATCCGGAAGTTTCCTTGACACTGAATGCCGGTGGTTCCGGCACGGGTCTGAAGCAGGTGGCTGAAGGCTCTGTCAATATCGGCAACTCCGATGTACCGGCAGAGAAAAAGCTCCCGGCTGAAAAAGCAAAGGGACTGGTAGACCACAAGGTCTGCACCATGACGGTTGCCACCATTATCAATAAAGACATCGCTGACAAGGTGAAGAGCCTGACCGCTGCTCAGCTGCAGGATGTATTCACCGCGAAGGTGACAAACTGGAAGGATGTAGGCGGCCCGGATGAACCGATCGTCCTCGTCACCCGCCCGACCACCTCCGGCACCCGCGCTCTCTTCACCGAGCTCGCTCTGGCCGGCAAGGAAGAAGCTTCCAACAAATCTCTGGAAACCGACGATAGCGGCACACTGATCCAGAGCGTCGCTCAGACCAAGGGCGCTATCGGCTATGTAGCTCTTCCATACTTGGTAAACAACAAGGACGTAGCAGCTCTGGCTATCGACGGCGTAGAACCGACTCTGGAAAATACCTACAATGGCAAGTACAAGGTTTGGGGCTATGAACACATGTACACCAAGGGTGAACCCACCGGCGCTGTGAAAGCATTCCTGGACTACATCCTCTCTGATGAATACGGCGTAGAAATTGAAAAGCAGGGCTACGGCGTTTCCGCAAAGATGAAGAAATAAAAATTTTGAGGAAATACCTTTCAGCGACAGGGGGAGTTTTTGACCCGTTGCGGTGAAAGGTTCAAGGTTCAAGTATTTAGGTTCAGGGGGAGGTGCGGCGCACAAACAAAAGCGCCGCAAGTTTGAAAAAAGTGGATGCACATTTTCTGCATTTCAAAATTCACGCTGCTATATGAATTGATGCGGTGTACCTTCCCTTGAACCTTGAACCTGGAACCTTGAACCTTTTATCAGTTTCATAATCACAATAAAGTGTCATAAGAACGGGAAAAGTAGCTCTTGGGAGCTGCCTTTCCCTTTTCTCACAGGGGTATAAAGAAGAGAACCATGATCCCATTATTTGATAAAGGAGTCGTTATGGACGGCAGTATGCGGCAGCAGCACATGTTCAAGCGAGAATATTTCGGGAAGGGCCTGGCAACGATTTGCGGCGGCTTTCTGGTGCTGCTTACCATCGCGATCGGCGCCTTTCTTTTGGCGAAGGGCATGCTGAGCTTTACGGAATTCCATCATTCCATCGGCGAATTTTTATTTTCCTCTGCTTGGAAGCCAAGCGATACGGATGAGGGGGGCGGCCAGATCGGCGCGGCCATTTACATCTGGGGTTCCATCCTCACCTGTGCGGTGGCGCTGGTGATCGCCATTCCTTTCAGCTTGTCGACAGCCATCTTCATGACTCAGATTTCTCCCAAGATCGGCGAGAAGCTGATCCGTCCGGCGGTAGAAATTTTCGTCGGCATCCCGTCTGTCGTTTATGGCTGGGTGGGCCTGGTGGTCTTGGTACCGCTGATCCAGAAGGTCTTCGACCGGTCTCATGGCCAGTCGGTCTTGGCGGCGGCTGTGGTGCTGTCGGTCATGATTTACCCGACCATCACTTCTGTCTCTGCTGATGCGATTCGCAGCGTGAATAAGAAATACATCGAAGGCGCTTACGGACTTGGCTCCACTCGCTGGCAGATGATTTACAAGGTGCTCCTCCCGGCAGCTACGTCGGGGATCCTGACGGCTATCGTGCTGGGCCTGGCTCGCGCCTTCGGCGAAGCGCTGGCTGTTTCCATGGTCATCGGCAAGATGCGTGCCTTCCCGGGAAGCTTACTTGACCCGACGAACAACCTCACCTCCGCCATCGCCTCCGATATGGGCGGCGCTATGGACGGCGGCGAATTCAATGCGGCTCTCTGGTCTATGGCGCTCCTGCTCTTCATTGTTTCCTTACTCTTTATTCTTGTGATTCATATGATCGCTGCTAGAAAGGAGAGAACCGTATGAACGAGAATCACTCCCTTTCGGCGGATGAGCTGCGCACGGTGAGCGGCTCCTTGAAACGGGCGCATATGTCCAACAATCTGGCCACCGCGGTCTTCTATGTGGTGTCCGGTGCTTTCGTCCTTCTTCTGATTGCCTTCACCATGTATGTCATCTGGGGCGGCATCCGCGCTTTCAAACCGGAAATCTTCGCCTTCGATGCCAATGGTATCGGAAATCAATTTTTCAATACGGTTTACCTCGTTTTCCTCTCGCTTCTGATTTCTGTGCCCATCGGTATTTTCGCCGGGGTCTACATGGCGGAATACGCGCCGGAGGGCCGCATCATCAATGGCCTTCGCATCGCTATCGAGACTCTATCCTCTCTTCCTTCCATCGTAGTCGGCCTCTTCGGCTACCTGGTCTTCATCATCATGGTGGGCTCCCAGTGGAACCTGTTCGCCGGCGCCTTGGCAGTCTCCGTGCTGTCCCTCCCGCTCATCACGGCGACCACCTATGACGCACTGAAGGCTCTCCCCCATGGCTTCAAGGAAGGGAGCTTGGCTCTCGGCGCTACGCACTTTGAAACCATTTGGAAGGTCATGCTTCCGGCGGCCATCGGCCCCATCGTAACGGGCATCATCCTGGCAGCGGGCCGCGGCTTCGGCGAAGCGGCAGCGCTGCTCTATACCGCCGGCATGAGCACTGACATCAGCTGGCAGGTGTGGGATATTTCCTCCCCCGTATGCCCGCTGAATCCTTTCCGCCCCGGCGAGACCCTGTCCCTCCAGGTATGGGCAGCCCGCACGGAAGGCGTCGGCGGCTCGGCGCAGGATGTGGCAGCGGCTGCATCTGCGGTATTGATGATCATGGTACTGACATTCAGCATCGGTGCCAGACTGGTAAGCCATTATATTTCTAAGAGAACTGAAGGAGAACACGCATAATGTACTACAACGACAATTCACTGGCAGTCCAGAGCCCTGCATCGGCTCCGGCCATCTCGGTTTATAACAATATCAGCTTCGACTGCAAGAATGTAGATCTCTACTATGGCGCGTTCCAGGCTCTGAAGAAAATCAATCTGCGCATCGAGAAGAATCAGATCACTGCGCTCATCGGACCTTCGGGCTGCGGGAAATCCACCTTCCTGCGTTCTCTGAACCGCATGAATGATCTCATCTCCGGCTGCCGCGTGGAAGGGGAAATCCTTCTCTCCGGCGTGGATGCGTACAAGGAAATCGATCCCATCGTCCTGCGCCGTCATGTGGGCATGGTCTTCCAGCAGCCGAACCCATTCCCGAAGAGCGTCTATGACAATGTAGCTTACGGCCCGCGCCTCAAGGGCATCACCAAGAAGCAGGACCTGGATGAAATCGTAGAGAATAGCCTGCGCCAGGCAGCCATCTGGGAAGAGCTGAAGGATCGCCTTCACAAGTCCGCCCTCGGTCTCTCCGGCGGCCAGCAGCAGCGTCTCTGCATCGCCCGCGCTCTGGCTGTAGAGCCGGAGGTACTCCTCATGGACGAAGCCACTTCCGCGCTCGACCCGATTTCCACCGCTCACATCGAAGAGCTGGCTGTGAAGCTCAAGGAACGCTACACCGTCATCATGGTCACCCATAACATGCAGCAGGCCCAGCGTATCGCTGACAAGACCGCCTTCTTCTATCTCGGTGAAATGGTGGAATACGGCGACACCAAGCAGATCTTCGAAGCGCCGAAGAAGGATCGCACCATCCGCTATATTTCCGGTAACTTTGGCTGATAGGCGGCGCGCGTACCTGCTTCCTCATAGCTTGGAGCTATGAGCTGGGAGCTTGGAGCTTGGTTTGCGACTTTTGGCATGTAAAGGCGTTGCGGAAAAAATGAGACAACTCAAGACTCGTGCCTACAACGTTTAGCATGCCTACTGGCTCTAGCCGAGCTCCAAGCTCCAAGCTCCGGGCTCCTAGCTATGGGGCAGCAGGTAATCGCGCTCCGACTATCGACTACCGACTATTTAAATTCCCCTTGCTCTCATATGTTAAAATAAAATAAAGTTAAAAAAGACCGGCGGGTGTCATTGGGACTCTGCCGGCTTTTGGGTATAAGAGAATTATTTCTTTACAGGAGACAACTATGCCATTGATTTACTGCGTAGAAGATGACGAAAGCATCCGCGAGCTGGTGAGCTATGCGCTCCGCGGACAGGGCTACAAGGTGGAGGGATTTGGGGAAGCCCAGTCCTTCTATGAGGCCCTTTCGAAAAATATTCCTGACCTGGTGCTCTTGGACATCATGCTGCCCGGGGAGGATGGACTTACCATTTTGAAAAAGCTCCGCGCCGGGTCGGCGACGTCTGCACTTCCCATCATCATGATGACCGCCAAGACCAGTGAATTTGATATCGTGAAGGGCCTCGACTGCGGGGCGGACGACTATGTGACCAAGCCCTTCGGCATCATGGAGCTGCTCTCTCGCATCCGCTCCGTGCTTCGCCGCACGAAGAAGGCGGAGGGGCCATCGAAGAATCTTCTCACCTATGAGGAAATCACGGTGGACCAGAAGCAGCACACCGTCACTTCCGAAGGAAAGGACGTGCAGCTGACGCTGAAGGAATTCGACCTTCTGTGCTATTTGATTTTGAACAAAGGCATCGTCCTCTCTCGCGACCAGATCATGCAGGCGGTGTGGGATTCGCCTTTTGAAATGGAAAGCCGCACCATCGATATGCATATCATGAGCCTTCGCCAAAAGCTGGGCAAGGAAGGCACCCTCATCCGCACCGTCCGCGGCGTCGGGTATAGGCTGGGGGATAGGAAATCGTAGTCGGTAGTCGGTGGTCATTTAGTAGTCGGTAGTCGGTAGTCGGTGGTCGGTAATCGGGGCGCGTTTGGCTTCTTCCCCACTCACTTTTTTACCCCCTTCCTCTGGAGAGGCCACTGAAAAAGTCCTGTTTCGATGTATGGCCCTTATTTTTATGCAGGAAATCGCGTGATGAGAGGCGCTCAAGCCCGATTCTTTCGCGCGCATTTTGCATAAAAATTACCACTATGCACGAGGAGGGGACTTTTTCAGCGGCCTATCCTCTGGAAGGGGG
>CAVKMC010000142.1:0-5603 GCA_963657285.1 Agathobacter sp. | reverse complement strand
AAAAGGTCCCTATGGCCTTCGGGATCTGCCCAAGGGCTACGATACCATTTCCCCGGAGGAAATCGACCTGGTCCTTGTCCCCGGCGTGGCAGGAAGCCCGGACGGCACGCGGCTGGGCATGGGCGCCGGTTACTACGACAGATACCTGGCCAAGGTGCCCTATGAGAAGCGGGTGCTGGTGCTTTGGGATTTCCAAGTGGTAGAGGCTCTTCCGTCGGAGCCCTTCGACCAATTCATAGCAGCCATTGTTACTGATACAGAAATTATCATCACGAAAAGAGGTTGAAGTTTTGGAAAAGAAAAGGAATAGCGGTGTCAGAAGCGGCGCACTGGTGCGTTTCTGGGTGGTCATTGCGGCCATCATCGCCGTCTTTTTGGGCACCGTAGGCTGGTTGGCCGGACACATCCGCCAGGGCCTGGACCTGCAGGGCGGCACGCACATCGTCATGCAGGCAGAAGACACGGCAGAGAATAAGGTGACCCCGGAAGCCATTACCCAGGTCATCAATATCATGCAGAAGCGTGTCAATGAAATGGGCCTCACGGAACCGATCATTCAGCGCGAAGGGGCAAACCGCATCATCATCGAGCTCCCGGGCGAAAAGGATCCGCAGAAAGCCATCGAAACCATCGGTAAGACCGCAGTCCTTCAGTTCAAGGACGAAGAAGGCAATGTGAAGCTCACCGGTGAGGATCTGAAAAACGCCAAGGAACAGATGGGGCAGAATAAGCAGCCATTGGTTGGCTTGGAATTCAGCGAAGAAGGCGGCAAGAAATTCGGCGAGCTCACCGCTGCCAATATCGGCCGTCACATCGGCATTTACCTGGACGGTGAAATGCTGACAAACCCGGTGGTCAATGAAGCCATCACCGGCGGCTCCGCTGTCATCACCGGACAGAGAACCCTGGAGGAAGCGAAAGACCTGGCGATCCTTCTCCGCAGCGGCGCGCTTCCTGTCAAGGTTTCCGTCATGGAAGTCCGCACCGTAGGTCCGTCTCTGGGCCAGGACTCCAAGGATAAGTCTGTGGTAGCATTCACCATCGGCCTCTCTTTGGTCGTACTCTTCATGCTGGGCGTGTACCGCATGGCCGGCTTTGTGGCTGATATTGCGCTTCTCGTTTACGTACTGATCCTTTTGGGCATTTTGAATCTCCTCCACGCCACCCTGACGCTCCCAAGCGTGGCCGGCGTCATCCTTTCCATCGGTATGGCGGTGGATGCGAATGTCCTTATCTTTGAACGATTCAAAGAAGAAATCGCTGAAGGCAAGCTCCTGCGTCTGGCTGTACAGTCCGGCTTCAAGCGCGCCTTCGTCACCATCTTCGATGCGAATATGACCGTCATCATCACCTCCTGCATCCTCTTCTTCCTGGGCAGCGCCACGGTGAAGGGCTTCGCCTTCTCCCTGGGCCTCGGCGTAGCGGTATCCATGTTCACCGCCATCACCGTGAGCCGTACGCTCCTCATGTTCCTGATCGATGCCAACTGGATTCATAACCCCTGGTGGTTTGGTGGAAAAAGGGGGTACGATAAATAATGCTTAATTCCTTTGATTTCATTGCCAAAAGAAAAATCTGGTTCAGTATTTCGGGCCTCCTCATCGTTTTGTCTATCGCAGCCTTGGCGCTGTTCCGCTTCAACTGGGGCATCGACTTCACCGGCGGCACCATCCTGGAGCTCGGCTTCCCGCAGAATGTGACTGTCGAACAGGTCCGTGAAGGTCTCCGCAAGGATGGTCTGGAAACGGCTATCATTCAGCTTTCCGGAAATATGCAGGGCGAGGCCGGCGATGATGTGATCATCCGTACCAGAAATCTCTCTGCAGAAGAAGCGCAGGCTGTAGTTTCCCACGTGAAGGAAAAGGTGGGCGAAGCAGAAGTGAAGCGTATCGAGACTGTCGGCGCCGTCATCGGTTCCGAAGTGACGAAGAATACACTGCTGAACGTCATTATTTCCTTCGGCGCTATGATCCTCTACATGTCCATCCGTTTCGAGCATCGCATCGCCTTCTCCGCTATCGTAGCCATCTGCCACGATATCCTGATGGTGCTTGGGGTCTTCGCCTTCTTCCATCTGGAAGTGGATGCCTCCTTCCTGGCGGCTATCCTGACGGTACTGGGCTACTCCATGAATGAATCCGTCGTCATCTTTGACCGTATCCGCGAAGCCATCCACACCCATCGCCGTACAGACAGCTTTGCGAAGCTGGCCAATGACTCGATTCACCAGACCATTCGCCGCTCCTTGTACACACTGACCACCACGCTCTTCTGCGTCGCTTCCCTTTACTTCTTCGGCGGCGACACCACGAAGAACTTCGCTCTGGTTATGCTCATCGGCTTCATCTCCGGTGCTTACTCCTCCGTATGCGTAGCCACCTCCATCTGGGTCACCTGGCACGAACATACCTCGAGCACTAGAAATGCACCTCATGCGGAAGAAGAAAAGAAACCGAAAAAAGTCAAAGCCGCTAAGGCGTAAGATTGTAGAAATGAAAAGCCGCGAGAGCTCTGCTCTCGCGGTTTTTTGGCGCACTCCAGTAGTCGGTAGTCGGGCCGCTTTTAACTGCTTCCTCATAGCTAGGAGCCTGGAGCTAGGAGCTTGGAGCTCTGCAGGCGACATTTGTGATTTAGCAGCATTCTACAAAAAAGGTGGGAAACGTTTAACCTTTTCCCATGTCAGAATGTACACTAGCAAGAACAAAGCTCCAAGCTCCAGGCTCCTAGCTCAAAGCTATGAGAAATCAGGTAAAAACACATCTAGTTGTCTACTCTCCTCTGACAGGCTATAATAGGAAAGCATGTGCGATTTTTTTCATGTGGTTCTAAAATGGGAGGGATTTATGGAAGCACTCAATGCTATCGTTTCTGAAATCAATGGGTTTCTATGGTCATCGGTAATCATCATCTTATTGGTGGGCGCCGGATTTTATTTCACTGTGCGCACCAGGGCGGTGCAGATCCGTTACTTTGGGAAAATGTTCCAGCTCATCGCCCACTCCGCGGGCACGAAGACGTCGGGAAATGAGATTTCTCCATTCCAGGCCTTTTGTGTCAGCACCGCGTCTCGTGTAGGCGTGGGAAATATTGCGGGCATCGCCATCGCCGTCACCTCCGGTGGCCCCGGCGCGATTTTCTGGATGTGGTTCATCGCTGTCATCGGCTCGGCTACGGGCTTTGTAGAAAGTACGCTGGCGCAGATTTATAAGGTGCCCCGTGAAGACGGCGGCGGCTTCCGCGGCGGTCCTGCGTACTACTTGAAAAATGGCCTGGGCCATGGCCTGTGGGCGGCGCTCTTTGCGATTCTGATTTCCGTCACCTACGGTATGATTTACAACTCTGTACAGTCGAATACCATCGCCCTGGCGCTCTCTTCTGCTCTTGGCGCTGACCGCATGGTGGTAGGCGGCGTGGTGACGGTCCTCGCTATGGCAGTCATCTGCGGCGGCATGGGCCGCATCGCTCGCGTCACTGAGTGGATGGTGCCCATCATGGCCGGATTTTACATTATGATCACCTTGGGCATCATGCTTTTCAATATCACGGAAATGCCACGGGCTTTCGCTATCATTTTCCGCGATGCCTTTGACTTCCAAGCTGTCTTTGGCGGCGGCATGGGGGCGGCTGTCCTCACGGGCTTCAAGCGCGGCCTCTTCTCGAATGAAGCCGGCGAGGGCTCTGTGCCGAATGCAGCCGCTTCCGCGGATGCCAGCCATCCGGCAGTGCAGGGACTCATCCAAGCCTTCGGCGTCTATGTGGATACGCTCTTCATTTGCTCCTCGTCTGCCTTTATTGTGCTTTTGACCGGCGACTACGCATCCACCGGACTTACCGGCATCGAGCTGATCCAGTGGGACCTGGCGCAGTACTTCGGACCTATAGCTCCGAAAGCAGTGTCCATCCTGATTTTCCTCTTCGCCTTTACCTCTCTTATCGGCAACTATTACTATGGGGAAATCAATATCGGCCACCTGTCTCAGAAGAAATGGCCGCTGAACCTCTTCCGCGTATGCATCGCCGGCATGATTTTCTGGGGCTCCATTGCCGACCTGCCGCTGGTATGGAACCTGGCGGACCTCTTCATGGCCTTCATGGTGCTTACCAACGTGACCGCCATCCTCATCCTCTTCCCCCAGGCCAGCCAGTGCCTGAAGGACTACGAACGCCAGCTGAAGGAAGGCGTCGAAGTCCCCACTTTCCACAAAAAGGTCCTCTCGAACCTGAAGGGGATTTACTGGTGGGATGATAAAAATAATTTCAAGAAGTAATTGAAAGTAGTCGGTAATCGGTGGTCGGTAGTCGGTACGCGTTTGCCTTCTTTGGGAAGAAGGTGCCCGCAGGGCGGATGATGGTTAATTTGATGGTCATCAGCTATTGATAACCGAGGCAAAATAAAATCGTCGTGAAAGATGCGAGTCTTTCACGACGATTTTATTTTGCACATAAAGAATTAAATGGTTGTTCCAGATACAGGGAAACGCGCCCCGACTACCGACTACCGACTACCGACCACCGACTACTTTTTCGATCAAAGCCGCATTCCTCGCTAGCACCTTCCGTCCCCGCCAGGCGAAGGCGTAGGAGCGGTAGGTTTTGTCGAAGGCGCGATTGGAAATGGCTTCGAGGGCTTCCTTGGTGAGCGTGGGGATGCGATTCTCCTGAATTTCAGGCAAGGGAGAGGGGAGGGCTTTCTCATTGTAGGGGCAATGGCGCTGGCATTCGTCGCAGCCAAAGATGTAGGGCGTGCGAGTGAGGATTTGGATTTCCTCCTCTGTGAGCTCTTCTTTTTTTTGCGTGATGTAGGATTTGCAGCGCCAGGGCGTGAGGCGGCTTTCGGAAATCGCGTGGCCGGGGCAGCATTTCATGCAGAGGTGGCAGTCTTTGCAGGAAAGGGGGAGGGGGCTGTCCGCAGGCATGTCCAGGGTGGTGAGGATCGAGCCGATGGTGACATAGGAGCCGTAGCGGGGATGGATGAGGCAGTGATTTTTCCCGAAGAAGCCGAGCCCAGCCTGGTACGCCAGCCAGCGATCTACCAAGGGCGAGGTGTCCACCAGGGGGAGGAATTCTTCCTCCGGATAGGCGGCTTTCATCATTTCGATGAGCCTCGCGAGATACTGGTGATTGATTTTGTGATAGTCCGGCGCCCGGGCGTAGAGGGCGATATTTCCTTCCTCCTCTTCTTGGGGCTTGTAAGGAAATAGGATCACCATCACTGAGCGGCAGCCGGGAAGAAGCGAGGCGCTATCCAGGCGAAGAGAAGCCTCCGGTGCAAAGGGGACATCGCCGGCAGCGGTGAGGATGCGCGAGAGCTCTTCGTCCATGGAAGCGCTGCACACCCCACAGGCGTCCAAATGAAGCTTCGCCGCTTCTTCGAGAAATAGCTCTTTCGCTTGTGGATTCATAAAATCATCCTTCTAAAGAAAAAGCCGCAAGGGGGAATCCTTGCAGCTGAGAATACTTATGGTTGTGCCGATTTCTCCGCGTACCTGCTTCGTCATAGCTTTGAGCTAGGAGCTTGGAGCTTGTAAGCTGGGAGTGTCAATTATTTTGTGTAAATTTTTTCTGACCCGACTAAAAGAAATTAGATTACATTACAAGTTCGA
>CAVKMC010000141.1:0-5626 GCA_963657285.1 Agathobacter sp. | reverse complement strand
GGTGTCGCTGATGTGCCGAAGCACGCGTCCTGGGCTATCGTCGGGGCTCGCAATCCGCAAGTAGCAGGGAAGTGGGATGGTCGTTTCTATCCGGAAATTTGGTTTTTCTGTATGAGCCTTAGACAGGTCTCAGGAAGAGGCTCATCAAATCCTTCCACCTGTCCGATGACTTTCAAAGCTCGTAAGATCTTCCATCTCTGTGGGTCAGCCTTCCATAATGATTCATCAGCGCTGAAGATATCTCAGAATCGGAATCGCCGCCTAGGGACTGGTGCACACACGTGCTTTGAACTTCATGACCACATTATACAACACATTGTGAAGAAATACTACTGGAAAACTATTGCAAATCATGAATTTCTACTAAAACCGTTGGGTTTACATAATTCTCAGATTTGCAAAACTACTATATATTGTAATTTTAAGGTATCACGGAGAGTGACCCTTTTTCCGCAGAAATCTCCGATTTCCCGTCGTTTATATCAGTTTTTGCAAATGAAAGTATAAAAAAGTTGAATTTCATTCAAGAAAATTTGAATGCGCATTTAGGATGTAAAGTGATTGCTTTACTACAAGATATTGTAATTACTTTATGTAAAGCGGGCTTTACATAGAATATTTCTATATGGCGTTATAAAATGGAATTCCTTTTCGTATGGAAAGGAAATACGAACGTTTTTGGCAGGAAAATCCTGGTAGAGGATAGCGCCATAGCTAATCAGGCGTTGTATAAGAAGTGTTCGCTGCGTTCTTGTCATTGGCAGATGATTGAGGGCAAGGGGCTATCTATTGATTTGGCAAGAAAGTAGATTGAGGGGAAATGGGTCAGGGGGCGAGGGGCAAGGGGTGGTGCGGCGCACAAGTTAAGAAGCGCCGCAAGTTTGAAAAGTCAGCTTGCGTTTCCCTATTTCCAAACTTACGCCGCCATATAATTTGATGCGGCGCACCTTCCCTTGAACCCTGAACCCCGAACCCTGAACCATTTTCTATTTCCCAAACTCTCATTGGCTATTTTCTTTCAAAAGCTATATAATAAGAAGGCATCATTTTTTGACGAAGATATTCCAGGAGGAGATTTCAGTGTTAGCATCTAAATTATATAGCCCGACCTTGAGAGAATTGCCCGCCGATGCGGTGGTAATGAGCCATAAATACATGCTGAAAGCCGGCATGATGCGTAAGATCGCCAATGGTACCTATGCGTACCTGCCTTTGGCTTTCCGCGCTATCGAGAAGGTAAAGCAGATTGTCCGCGAGGAAATCAATAAGACCGGGGCCCAGGAAATCCTGATGCCCATCGTGCAGCCGGCGGAAATCTGGCAGAAAACCGGCCGTTGGGCTGTGTATGGGGAAGAAATGTTTAAGCTCCAGGATCGCCATGGCCGCGACTATTGCTTAGCGCCCACCCACGAAGAGCTGGTGACCACTCTGGTTTCCATGGACACCTCCTCCTACAAGCAGCTGCCGGTCTCTGTGTACCAGATCCAGAACAAATATAGAGATGAAAAGCGTCCGCGTTTCGGCCTCATGCGCAGCCGCGAATTCATCATGAAGGACGGCTACACCTTCGACATGGACGAAGAGGGCCTCGATAAGCAGTACAAGCTCATGTACGATGCGTACTATCGCATTTTCACCCGTTGCGGTCTGAAATTCCGTCCGGTCATCGCTGACTCCGGCGCCATCGGCGGCAATGCGTCTCACGAATTCGAAGTATTGGCAGATAGCGGCGAAGCAGACATTGTATATTGTGAAAATTGCGATTTCGCTGCGAACATTGAAGCGGTAGACCCGAATACTCTTACCTGCGATATTCATAATGATAAGGAAAAGGAACTGGTTTCCACACCGGGCCAGCACACCATCGAGATGGTTTGCCATTTCCTTCACTCCGACGTGAAGCAGTCTGTGAAGGCTGTGGTATACAAGCTCGACGACACTGTAGTTCTCGCTATGGTACGCGGCGACCATGAAGTAAACGAAGTGAAGCTGCAGAATCTTTTCGGCGCCATCAGTGTGGACATGGCTTCGGAAGAAGATCTCGCTCGCTGCGGCCTCACAGCAGGCTACATCAGCCCTATCGGCCTCAAGAAGGTAGAAAATTTCGAAATCGTCTGTGATAGCTCTGTCATGGAAATGCAGGACGCTTGCTGCGGCGGCAACCAGAAGGATATGCATTTCATCCATGTGAATCCGGCCCGCGACTTTGGCGACGTGAAGGTGGCTACCATCCGTCAGATCGATCCGGAAGACGTTTGCCCCCATTGCGGCGGCCATATCGTCATCACCAAGGGCATCGAGGTAGGCCAGGTATTCAAGCTGGGCACCAAGTACAGCGAAGCTCTGGGCGCTACCTTCCTGGATAACAATGGTAAATCCCACCCCATGGTCATGGGCTGCTACGGCATCGGCGTCACCCGTACCGTCGCTGCGTCCATCGAGCAGAACCACGATGATGACGGCATCATCTGGCCGGTAGCTATCGCGCCTTATGAAGTGGTCATCGTGCCGGCAAACAACAAATCCGAAGAAGTCATGGGCGCTGCCAAGGCTCTCTATGAATCCATGGAAGAAAAAGCAGACGAAGTGGTCCTCGATGATAGAAATGAAAGAGCCGGCATCAAATTCAAGGATGCAGACCTCATCGGCTACCCGGTCCGCGTGACCATCGGTAAGAAATGGCAGGAATCCGGCAATGTGGAAATTCGCCTCCGCCGCACCGGCGAGACCATCGAAGTGCCATACGAAGAATGTAAAGCCAAGGTCATGGAAATCCTGGCGGAATTGCACGCCAATAATCAATAAAAGCTTTGGCAAGAGTAGGAACGATTAGGATTTAAGTCAAAAGGTTCCAGGTTCAGGGTTCAAGGTTCAGGATGTGGTGCGGCGCACAAATTAAGAAGCGCCGCAAGTTTAAAAAGTCGGTTCACGCTCGTATGTTTCAAACTTAGGGAAACGCTGCTTTTTAATTTGATGCGGCGCACCACCCCTTGAACCTTGAACCTTGAACCTGGAACCTTCTACCGGAGGTAGCATGGACGAGAAAGAGTTAGAGCTTCTGCGCGAATCGGTCCGGAAGATCGACAAGGACCTGGCGGCGCTTTTTGAGAAACGGCTTGCGCTTTCTCGCGGCATTGCGGAGTACAAGCTCAAGGCGCACAAGCCCATTTACGATGCGGAAAGAGAAGCGAAGAATATAGAGGACCTGTCGAAGCTTTTGGAAGACGTGAGTCAGCGTCCTGATTTCATCAAATGGTATCAGATGCTGATGGACATCAGCAAAAAGGTACAGGAGAAACTCATACGAGGTAAATGACATGACAGAAGAACTGAGAGGCGTCGTCAAAAAGCTGATCTTTGCCAGCGATGATGGGAGATTCTCTGTTTTTCTGCTGGAAGATAAGGAAACGAAGAAGGCGGACGCCGTGGCGTTCCAAGGTTCTTCGCCCTATGTAGGAGAAAATGTCGTTCTGCGGGGGTGCTGGCATCAGCATCCCCGTTTTGGCTTGCAATTCAAAGCCTTTTCTCTAGAAATGGTGCGCCCCGAGGCTACAGAGGAAATCGTCCAATTTCTTTCCTCCGGCCTCATCAAGGGCATCCGCGAGTCAGTGGCCCGGAAGATCGTAGACCATTTCGGAAAAGAAACCTTGGACGTCATGGATCATAGCATCGAAGCGCTCCTGGACGTGCCGGGCATCGGGCGAAAGACCTTCGAGAAAATCGAAGCCTCCTATGCAGAAGTCGCGCAGCTTCGAGAAATCATCATGTACCTGCAGTCCTTGGGGATTTCCGAGGTCTATGCCAAGGAAATGCAGAAGGTGTATAAAGAGGATATTTTGGAAAATATCCAAAAGCATCCCTATGAGCTTTTGTGGAAGATACCATCTATGACCTTCGCGGAGGTGGATCGCATCGCCTTAGACCAGGGCACTGCCAAGGACGAGCTGGAGCGCATCATTTGTGGTCTCTATCATAGCCTGGGCGTGGCCCTGGAGAGAGGCTATAGCTGCGTGCCCGAAGACCTTTTGGTGTATCGCACCACTGGACTTTTGGGCCTCGATGAGGATGTGGTGCAGCAGGGGCTCAGTGAAGCGATTTCCTCCCAACGCATCCCTTCTCTGCTCTATGATGGCAAGCGATATGTCTATCTCCGGGCGCTCTATGAGGCAGAAACGGAATCAGCGAGCCGTGTCCATTTCATGAAGAATCATGGAAAAGAGCTGGGGTCTGCGAAGCTGGCCATCGAAAAATTCGAGAGAGAAAATGGCATCGCTCTGGCAGATGAGCAGAAGGAAGCCGTAGAGGCGGCGCTTCGTTCGCAGCTGATGGTCATCACCGGTGGCCCGGGCACCGGGAAAACCACCCTCGTCCGTGCTATCATCATGGCGGCCCAGCAATACGGCGCTAAGGTGCGGCTCATGGCGCCTACCGGACGGGCGGCGAAGCGTCTCGCTATTTCCAGTGGCGTCGATGCGGATACAATCCACAAGGCCCTGGAGGCGGAGCTTCGGGAAGATGACAAAACCGTTTTCAACAAAAATGAATCGGATTTATTGAAGGAAGACCTGATCATCGTGGACGAAGCCTCTATGATGGACATTCAGCTCTTCTACCATTTGCTGCAGGCGCTGAAGGAAGATGCGCGGCTCATTCTCGTAGGCGATGCGGACCAGCTCCCGCCGGTGGGGCCGGGTAATCCTTTGAAATCCATCATCACCTGGGACGAAGTGCCGGTGGTGCGGCTCAACCATATTTTCCGACAGGAGGAGGGGAGCGGCATCATCGAGAATGCGGCCCTCATCCGCGAAGGAAAATTGTTCGAGCCCGATGGGGAAGGGGATTTCCAGGTGATCCATGTCACCTCCGAAAACGAAGCCTTTGAGAAGGTGCTGGAAATCTGCCGCCGCTTCCACTATGAAGAGGAAAAACAAAAAATGTGCCTTCAGGTCCTTTCGCCCATGTATCGCGGCGACTGCGGCGTGGACCACTTGAATCAGGCCATCCAGGAAATGGTGCATGGCCGGCCCATCGCCGCCGGCGTCCGTTTCCTGGTGGGCGACAAGGTCATGCAGAAGCGGAACGACTACGACAAAGGCGTCTACAACGGCGACGTGGGCATCGTGTGGGGTGTCACCGACAAAAAAGTCATGGTGAGCTTCTATAATAAGGAAGTCACCTACGAAGAGGAAGAAAGAAATGACCTGCAGCTGGCTTACGCGACAACAGTCCACAAAAGCCAGGGCAGCGAATACGACACAGTCATCTTCGTCCTCCTGCCCTCCCAGCCGATGATGCTGAAACGAAACCTCCTCTACACCGGTGTCACCCGTGCGAAAAAGAATACCATCCTCATCACCAACGATCACGCCATCGACAAAGCCCTGGACACAGAAGAAATCGGCCAGCGCTACAGCCTCTTCCTGCCGATCCTTCGGGGGGAGGCGGTGGAGGAAGTGTTTTAGGGATTCTGCTTGAGGGATAAGGGACATGGGATAAGGGATAAGGCGCGTCTGACCGCTTCGGCACGACCGATAACCGGTAACCGGTAACCGTGCGCACTAACGGTAAAGCGATCGGTTACCGGTTACCGGTTATCGGTTATCGGTCATGGGGAAGCAGTCAAACG
>CAVKMC010000140.1:0-5632 GCA_963657285.1 Agathobacter sp. | reverse complement strand
CCTTCAACGACTATGCAAAGGTTGGCGTGCCGCTGTGCGTTATTTCCTGGATTGCCAGCGTAATCATCATCCCGATTTTCTGGCCATTCTAATGGCTTAGTGATTGGAAATTGGTAATTAGTGATCAGTAATTAGGTGTGCATGTTCCGCTTTTTTACCCTCTTCCTATGGAAGGGGGAGGGCCCGAAGGGCGGGGGTTGGTTGCATGAAAATGCCAACCTCCACCGCAAGCGGTCCCCCTCCTTCCAGAGGAGAGGCCACTGAAAAAGTCCTGTTTCGATGTATGGCCCTTATTTTTATGCAGGAAATCGCGTGATGAGAGGCGCTCAAGCCCGATTCTTTCGCGCGCATTTTGCATAAAAATTACCCCTATGCACGAGGAGGGGACTTTTTCAGCGGCCTATCCAGAGGAAGGAGGTCACACAGTGGTACATCACTCGCCCTACAGGCCCCTCATTAAAGAAGAAGGCCAGCGCGGCCCGACTACCGACCACCGAGAACCGACTACTAATTTTATTTCTTCAGCTGGTCGAAGAGGTCTCTGTGATACCATTTTTCGGAAATCTGGTTCAGCGTGCCGTCTTTGGATAGTTTTTCCAGCGCTGCTTCGATTTCATCAGCCAGCTTCTGTTCGTTCTTGTTCACGATGACTACGGTTTCATTGACTTTGATCGGTTCAGAGAGGGAAACCAGCTCGAAGTTCATAGCCTTGGCGATGTCTTCCACGCCCAGGTTGTTCGGATATACCAGTGCATCGTACTGGCCATTCTTCAGAGAGGTGAGACGTTCTGCCGGGGTGAGGCCGTCCTGGATCGGCACTTCCTTCATGATGTTGTCATGAGCCGCGTTCCAGTCGCTGAGAACTTTATAGATGCCGCCATTCGGTGTGTTCGGTACCAGCTTGCCGCCGCCTTTGATCACATCCTCCAGACTCTTGTATTTCGCTGCGTTTTCTTTGGTCATGTAAACTTCTACAGAGGAAACGCCGATGGGAGTCTTCGGCACCAGATAATCCTTTTCACGACGTGGGGTTCTGTAGTAGCCGCCGGATGCCACCTTCGCATCGCCGGACTCCATCATTACGTCCTGGGTTTCCGGTGGAACTGCCTGGATGTCCAAGCTGTAGCTCTTCAGATTTTTATTGACCTCCTGCCAGATGTCGTATTCATAGCCCTGGAGCTTGCCGTTTTCATCAGCCCAGGACAGCGGACGTTCGGTGCTCGAGAGCACCAGCTTCACAGAGGTCTTGCCGTCAGCGGCAGCGGAAGTGGCTTTCGAAGAAGCGGCCTTGCCATCATCGCCGCAGCCGGCGAAGAGGGAAGCAGCCAGAAGAGAAGCAGCGATAGCAGATGCGAGTTTCAAAGATGTTTTCATAATTGGTTCCTCCTTAGGAAAAGTGACGATCTGATGATCTTGTATTTTTGGAAATATGAGTAAGGAAACGCTCTCCTTTGCCATGGTTCTTGGAGAAGTGTTTCTCGAATTTTAGTCCTTGTAGAACTGATGGAAAGCCGGAGCAGAAATGCCGATGAAGAGCAGGCAGCTGATAGCGCCCCATTTCAATTCGTTCAGTTCCTTTGCAATCAGTTTGCCCATTTGTCATCATCCTTTCTGTAATAAAAAAAGCTCTCGTCCCACAAGGGACGAGAGCTACATAGCTTCGTGTTTCCACCCAATTTTATATATCCGTCACCGGACATACCTTTGAAGGTTCTATCAAACCCTGACCCTGTATCGGGAGTTCCCGGGAAGAGCTACTATGGTTTCGCCCCGCCAAACTCAGAAATGCACTTCAGCATCCTATCCGTGTCCGCTCTCACTCTCCGGACTCGCTTGGTCGTCTTCGGTCTGCTTACTCTTTCCTTCATCGTTTCGTTGTGAGTACTTTACCACGGATGGGGAGGGATGTCAAGGGGAATATTTCGTTTTTACGCTATTGGTTTAGTAGTCGGTAGTCGGTGGTCGGTAGTCGGGGCGCGATTTACGCAAAAGTTAGGAGTGAGGAGTGAGAAGTGAGGAGTGGAGGTGCGGCGCACAAATTAAGAAGCGCCGCAAGTTTTGAAAAGCCAACGCGTTTACTTGTTTCAAAACTTGCGCCGCTTTATGAATTGCGCGGCGCACTACCACTCCTAACTCCTAACTCCTAACTTTTACGCCAGTCCTGCCGTCAGCCCCTGCGACGGGAGTGGGTAGGATTGTGGCGCCGGCTGCGTCGGTTCCAGGGCGCCTTCGCGATCCAGGATGCGGCGGAGGAATTGGCGGGTCCGTTCTTCTTTCGGATGGGAGAAGATGTCCGCCGGATTTCCTTCCTCCACGATGACGCCGCCGTCCATGAAGATGACGCGGGAGGCCGCTTCCTCAGCGAATTTCATTTCATGAGTCACCACCACCATGGTGGTCCCCTGGTCCGCCAATGTCTTCATCACCGAGAGCACGCCACCTACCAGCTCCGGGTCCAGGGCGGAGGTGGGCTCGTCGAAGAAGATCACGTCCGGCTTCACGGCCACAGCGCGAGCAATGCCCACGCGCTGCTGCTGACCGCCGGAAAGCTGCGAGGGATAGTAGTCTGCTCGGTCCGCGAGGCCCACTTCGGCGAGAGCCTTGCGCGCGATGTCCTCGGCTTCCTTCCTCGGCACGCCGCGGCCAACAGTGAGACCGAGCATCACATTTTCCAGCGCCGTCTTATTGGCGAAGAGATTGTAATTTTGGAAAACGAAGGCGGTCCGTTTCCTGAGCCACGCGATGTCCTTCCCCTTGGCGTCATGAAGGCTCAGCTCCTTGCCGTCTAAGCGAATGTCTCCGCCGTCTGCCTTTTCCAAAAAGGTAAGGCTTCGAAGGAGCGTGGTCTTCCCGGAGCCCGAGGGTCCCAGGATGACGATGACGTCCCCTTTCTCGATTTTCATATTGACATCCTTCAGCACTTCCTGAGAGCCGAAGTGTTTCTTCACGTGATTGATTTCCAGCATCATGATTTCCTCCTACGAGAGAGCCGCCACCGGCTTCCTATACCAGCCGAATCGGATTTCCAAAATTTTATAGACGATCTGTACCAGCGTGCAGACCACCAGGTACAAGAGGAAGACCTCCAGGTACGCTTCGATGTAATTGTAGCCATAGGCCGCTTGGATTTTTGCCGCCGCCATGATGTCCTTCACGCCCATGAAGAAGGCCAGCGACGTCCCTTTGATGAGATTCACCGTGAGGCTGCAAAGGTTTGGGATGGCGCTGCTCAAGGCCTGGGGCAGGATGACCTCCACATTGGTTTGAAATTTCGTGAGACCGATGGTGAGGCCCGCCTCCATCTGCCCTGCGGAAACGGAAAGGATGGCTGAGCGGAAGATTTCACTCATAAGCGCCGTGGTATTCAGCGTGAACACGATGACGGCGTACCACAAAGGATTGATCCCCTGGAAGACGTCGAAGGAGAGGCCCAGAAGCTTCACCAGCTGATTCAAAAGGCTGGGGAGCAGGGCGTACATGAGAAGGATTTGCAGCACCAGAGGCGTGCCGCGGATAAAGGAAATATAAAAGGTAATGAGCTTCTCGCCGATGCCCCGGCTCTCGATGCGCTTCTGCGCCATCAGGAAGGCCGGCACGAAGGAGAGCAGCAGCACCAAGCCCGTCAGAAATAAGGTGAGCGGCAAAGCCTTCAAGAGAAAAGGAAATGCTTTCTCCATAAATGCAAGGTCAAGCTCCATGTGTCACGCCTCCTTTCGATGAGACAAGCGGCCTTCCAGCGAGAGGAAGCTTCGCTCGATGATGAGATTCAGCAGCCAATACATCAAAAGGCATGCAGTGTACAGCTCGATGCCATAGGCACCGTAGTTTTGAGAAATCACAAGATTCGTGCGGCCTAGGAGATCGATGAGTCCGATGGTGTAGGCCAAGGCGCTTTCCTTCAGGAGATTGATCACCGAGTTTCCAAAATTTGGAAGAGCGATCACCGCCGCCTGGGGGATCACGATGCGAAGCACCGCCTGCCAGGGAGAGAGCCCACTGGTCACCGCCGCCTCATACTGCCCCCGGTCCACGGTGAGGTACGCCGAACGGAAGACCTCGGACACATAGGCGCCAAAGAGCAGCGTGAAGGTCATCACCACGAAGACCGCCCGTGACAAATCGTCGATGTCGTAGTCAAAGAGACTCTCCACCAGCTTGGGAAGCCCATAGAATATCACAAACAAAAGCACAATGGACGGTGTGCAGCGAATGATGTAGGTATAGCCCTCCGCCAAAGTGCGGAGAAATTTATTTCCCGACAGCTTCGCCCAAGCCAGCCCAAGGCCAAAGATAGATCCTAAGATGATACTGATGAGCCCGATACAGATGGTGACACCCAAGTAGGGCAAAAGCCCCGGAATCGAAGTGAAGATCACCTCCGGACTGAATGGCCGTGTCTGCATAGCACACCTCCTTTTGGGAAATCAAGGTAATGAGAGTTTTTGAAATAGGGATAGGGACACGTTTGACTGCTTCGTCATAGCTAGGAGCTTGGAGCTTGGAGCCTAGAGCTTCTTTAGCGCCCAGTAGGCAAGCTAAGCAGTGAAGTCAAGCATGTCTACTGGCTCCCGCCCCCCCAAACCACGTCGATGGTGCAAATCATGCGCTCCTTGCCTCCACCGTCAAGCATCCCCACTGACGCCAATGAAGCTCCAAGCTCCAGGCTCCTAGCTCCAAGCTATGGCGAAGCAGGTAAGCTCGCCTTATTTTCGAATCGATTATTTCACGTCCAAGAGCTTGCTGACTTCTTCCCCGAAGTACTGTTTCTCCAGCTCGGCGATTTTGCCTTCCTGCTTCAGTTCAGCGAGGGCCTTGTCCACTTCGTCAGCCAGCTGCTTGTCCTTCTTATTGAAGAGCGGATAAGTTGGGAGCGCTTTGTAGCGGAAGTAGGTGAGCTTGTCCTTGAACTGTCCGTAGGGCGCGTCCTTAGCAGTCACGTTCTTCTGGTAGGCCAGCTCGATGGAGAAGTAGCCGTCGTAGCGACCTTCGAGAACCCAACTATAAGCATCAGCCACCTGGAAGTTTTCAGACGCTTCGAGGGCGATGGGGTGATCCGGGTGAGCGGCATTGTAGTCCTCCACCACCTGGTACTGAGCGTTCTGCGGCGCGATAGGCACCAGCTTCTTGCCGGCCTTCGCGAAATCATCCAGGTTCTTGATGGCATTCGCATCTTCGCTGCGGATGGTCACGCCGATAACGCTGGCGGCGATGTTATTTTTGGAGAAAATATATTTCTTCTCACGAGCCGGGGTCTTCCAGATGCCCTTGGTGCCCACGTCATACTTGCCGGACTCTACGCCGATCAGAAGGTCGTCATCGGATGTAGGGAAATATTGGAATTCATACTGCGGCAGCTTCTTCGCCACTTCCTTCATGACTGCCACCTCGAGGCCATCGGACTTGTTGTTGTCATCCACATAGTCATAGGGGAAATAGTGAGCCGTGTGAGCTACCTTTACGATTTTCTTTTCGCCGCCGGCAGCTGCGGACTTGGCGCCGCTCTCTGCCTTGTCTCCGCCGCAGCCCGATGCGGCTACCGCGAGTCCCAATGCGCCGATGACCAATGCTGCTTTCCAAAGATGGTTTGTATATTTCATGATGCTTTCTCCTTACGCTTTATACTCATTCGCTG
>CAVKMC010000139.1:0-5662 GCA_963657285.1 Agathobacter sp. | reverse complement strand
CTATTCTCGGATTACTTTTCCTCGTCTTGCATAAAAATTCTAGAATGATTTCAGACAACGATTTAATCAGTGGTTCCCTAGTAGGCCTCGCCGGAAACTGACCGTTATCAGGAGAGTGCGTATTTCTATTTCCATGGAAATACGAATGAGAGTGGTACCGCGAATCCTTCGTCTCTTAGTGAGAGGAAGGATTTTTTTATTGGGTGTCACAAATGGGATTTTAGGAGGTAAAAGTATGGGTATGACAATGACACAGAAGATTCTGGCCAAGCACGCCGGCGTCGATTCTGTGAAAGCTGGGGATCTGATCAACTGCAAGCTGGACCTGGTGATGGCCAATGACATCACCGCGCCGCCGTCGATTGCCGAATTCAAGCGGGTCGGCGTGCCGGTTTTCGATAAAGAAAAAATCGTCCTGGTGCCGGACCATTTCCAGCCGGCCAAGGACATCAAGTCCGCCGGCCTTGCGAAAATTGTTCGTGACTTCGCTCGCGAAAATGGCATCGTCAATTATTTCGAACAGGGCCGTGTGGGCATCGAGCATGCGCTGCTTCCGGAAAAGGGTCTCGTCGGTCCTGGTATGGTGACCATCGGCGCCGACTCCCACACCTGCACCTATGGCGCTCTCGGCGGCTTCTCCACCGGCGTGGGCTCCACGGACTTGGGCGTGGCGATGGCCACCGGCGAAGCCTGGTTCAAGGTGCCCGACGCTATCAAAGTGGTCCTCACCGGCACAAAGCCGGAGGACATCACCGGCAAGGACGTGATCCTTACGCTGATCGGCATCATCGGCGTAGATGGCGCGCTGTACCAGTCCTTGGAATTCACCGGCCCCGGCGTTCACTCCCTCTCCATGACCGACCGCTTCACCATTGCGAATATGGCCATCGAGGCCGGCGGCAAGAATGGCATTTTCCCGGTGGACGAAAAGACCATTGCCTACATCGAAGGCCGCTACAACAAGCCATTTGAAATCGTGAAGGCTGATGAGGACGCTCATTACTCCAGAGAGGTCCACATCAATCTGTCGGAAATGAAGCCCGTCGTTTCCTTCCCGCATCTGCCGGAAAATACAAAGGTCATCGGCACCTTTGGAGAAATCAAAATCGATCAGGTAGTCATCGGCTCCTGCACCAACGGCCGCCTGGAGGACCTGGCCATCGCGGCGCGCATTTTCGAAGGACACAAGGTGCATCCGAATGTGCGCTGCATCGTCATCCCGGCGACGCCCACCATTTATCTCCAGGCCATGCACGCCGGCTTCATTGATATTTTCATCAATGCCGGCTGCGCTGTCTCCACGCCCACCTGCGGCCCCTGCCTGGGCGGCTACATGGGGATCCTGGCCGAAGGGGAGAAATGCGTTTCCACAACGAACAGAAACTTCATCGGCCGCATGGGCCCCACAGATTCTGAAATTTACCTCGCCGGCCCGCAGGTAGCGGCAGCCAGCGCGATTCTCGGACGCATCGCCGTACCGAAGGAGGTCAAATAAGATGGTATTAGAAGGAAAGGTTTGGCGCTACGGCGACAACATCGATACAGACGTAATCATTCCCGCCAGATATCTCAACACCTTCGACCCGAAGGAACTGGCGAAGCACTGCATGGTGGACATCGACCCCACCTTCGCAGAAACCGTGAAGGCCGGCGACATCATGGTAGGCGGCAAAAATTTCGGCTGCGGTTCCTCCCGCGAGCACGCGCCGGTAGCCATCAAGGCAAGCGGCGTGCCCGTGGTCATTGCTGCCTCCTTCGCTCGTATTTTTTACAGAAACGGCATCAATGTAGGCCTTCCGCTTTTGGAAATCGGAAATGATGTAGAAAAAATTCACGCCGGCGACGAACTCAAGATTGATATTTCCACCGGCAAAATCGAAAACCTCACCACCGGCGACACCTTCCAGGCGCCGCCCCTCCCCGGTTTCATCCAGGACATCGCCAAAGCCGGCGGACTCATCAATTATGTAAAGCAGAAGAAGTAGTAGTGACCGTGGGAGGTTTGGTAATCGGTAGTCGGTGGTCGGTAGTCGGGACGCTTTTATCGCCAGTGCATACATAGAGGTACTGTTGCTATGTGCGCACTGGCGGTAAGCGGGGCCCGACCACCGACTACCGATTACCGACTACTAAACCACCCACGCATAAAGGAGAACCCCCATGACCAAACACATCGTAGTCATTCCCGGCGACGGCATCGGTACTGAAATCACCGACGCCGCTGTGGAAGTGCTGAAAAAAGTTGATTCCATTTACCACATCGGCCTCACCTATGAATGGAAGGATGCCGGCGGCGCAGCTTATGATAAATTCGGCGAACCGCTGCCCCAGGACACCATCGACGCCTGCAAGAAGGCCGACGCCATTCTCTTCGGCGCCGTAGGCGGCGACCAGTGGGACCACTTAGAACCGGCCCTTCGCCCGGAGAAAGCGATCCTGGGTCTGCGCAAGGCTCTGGGCCTCTACGTGAACCTGCGCCCGGTGAAAATCCAGGACTCCATGATTGAATATTCTCCATTGAAACCGGAAATCGCCAAGGGCACCGACATCATGATCGTTCGCGAATTGGTGGGCGGCATTTATTTCGGCGACCGCTGCGAATCGGAAATTCATAATGGCGTAGAAAGAGCCTGGGACTTGGAAAATTATTCCGTCCCCGAAGTGGATCGCATCACCCGCTTCGCCATGGAAGCCGCTCGCAAACGCAAGGGCCATGTCACCAGTGTAGACAAGTCCAATGTGCTCGCCACCTCCCGCCTGTGGAGACGCACGGTCAATGCCATCCATGACAAAGACTACAGCGACATCACTCTCGATCACATGTATGTAGACAACTGCGCTCAGCAGTTCGCCATCCACCCGTCCTTCTTCGACGTGGTAGTGACAGGAAATCTTTTCGGCGACATCCTCTCCGACGAAGCGGCCGTCCTCTCCGGCTCCATCGGCATGCTCCCTTCTGCCTCCATCGGCGAGGAAACCAGCCTCTACGAACCGATCCACGGCTCCGCTCCGGACATCGCCGGCAAAGGCATCGCAAATCCCATCGCCACCATCCTTTCCGCCGCCATGCTCCTTCGCTACTCCTTAGACGAAGACAAAGCCGCTGACGCCATCGAAGCCGCTGTTAATAAAGCTCTCGATGACGGCTACCGCACCGGTGACATTTACAAAGAAGGCATGAAGAAGGTCAATGGCTGCGGCATGACCGACGCCATCCTCGAACGAATTCAGTAAGATGGAAATAAAAAAACGCTACCTCAATGAGATGGCGTTTTTTTATTTGTGGTTTTTGTAATCGGTAATCGGTAGTCGGTTCGCGTCTTTCGCTTGCAAGAAATAGAGCATATGCCTTCTTTGTGCAAAAGTGCGCCTGACCACTGATCACCGACTACTAATTCCGAAAGTGGAAAACGGAAAAGCTCTAGCCTGCAGCCAAATGCGTACTGACCACTGATCACTAATTACCTAAACGACAGCACTTCAGACAGTGGCTTTCTCTCGCTGGCTGCAGGGATCACAGCCGGGTGACCGATGGCGATGAGCGCGGATACATCATAATTTTCCGGCAGGTCCAATATTTCCTTCAGTTTTTCTTCGTCGTAGCGTCCCATGATGAGAGTGCCCAGCTTCAAAGCGTTGGCAGCCAGGCAGAAGTGGTCTGCTGCGACGCCGGCATCGAAGGACTGCCAGTGGGTGCCCTTCTTCGTAGAGAAAGAACCATCCGGTTCATAGCCCGAGAGGCCTTTGATGATGCAAAGCACTACCAGCGCCGGCGCTTCGTGGATATTGTCCGTATTCCAAGGGAAATCCACCGTGCACTCATCGGCGATGCGATTCTTCAGCGCCGAGTCCATCACCGCCACATAGCGGATGGGCTGCGTGTTCTCCCAGCACGAAGCCATCTGGCTCATCATCACCACATCCTCGATGTCTCGCTGGCTCACCGGCTGATCAGTATACGCACGTACACTTCTTCTGGAAATCAGACATTTGATTGCATCCATAATAGACCTCACATTTCTACAACAAAGAGACAGACAGAATTTCCTCTATTCTAACACAGCGAGGAAATAAAATATATTTCAAGGCTAACAATTTTATAAAAATAGTAGGATAATAAATGAATATGCTGTATAATAATAGCGTTGAGAGTATCTGATATATATCAGGAACCTATAGAAAGGCGGGAAGATTATGACTGAAGTAAAAAGAAAAGGGCATAACCTTTTAAAAGATGATAGAAAAGTCGAACGCATCCTTACATTGTGGAACATGCTTTGTTGCGGTCGCAGAGTTTCGAGAGAAGACATGTCGCGGGTGCTCAAGGTCAATGAACGGACTGTGAGCCGCTATTTCTCCGACATCAGAAACTATCTGGACGTGCTCGAAGAAATCGACGGTATCCATAGAGAGCTCATTCTCGATCGCAAGACCAGCACCTACCGAATCAACGAGATGGGAAATCGCTTCATCACCAATGGCGAGCTCTTTGCGGTATGTAAAATCCTTTTATCCAGCAAAGCCTTCCACAAAGAGGAATTGAAATCCCTCCTCTCTCGTCTCCTGCAGAATTCCGTTTCCGCGCAGGAAAAAGAAGAAATCAATCGATACATCAAAAACGAAATTTTCGAATACCAGGATCCCTCTCATAAAAATCCGGACATGGACGTACTCTGGGACGTCACCAATGCGGTGCATACCCACAACATCCTCTCCTTCGACTATCAGAAAATCGGAGCCGAGATGAGCAGCCCCCATGTGGTTCGTCCCCTGGGTGTTCTCTTCTCTGAATACTACTTCTACCTGGCCGCTCGCCCGGACAGAGACATCCGCTCCGGCGGCACAAGCCCCGTGAAAATTTATCGCCTCGATCGCATGAGCCATGTGAAAGTCACCGACAGCACCTTCGACGTGCCATACACCGACCGCTTCAAAGAAGGCGAATTTAAAAATCAGGTCCAGTTCATGTACAGCGGCCCGAAGATTCACCTCGAATTCATTTACACCGGCCCATCTATCGAAGCCGTCCTCGATCGCCTGCCCACAGCCAAAGCCAAAGCCAAATCCAACGGCTCCTGGATCATCACCGCTGACATCCAAGGCGAAGGCATCCTTATGTGGCTCCTGAGCCAGGGCGCCAACGTCAACGTCCTTGCGCCCGAGACCATCAGAAACGAATGGCTCACCACCGCCCAGAAAATTTGCGAAATGGGAAAAGCATAATCCATATACAAAAGCCAAGAGCGAAATCCAATCGCCCTTGGCCTTTTTTCTTTTGGGTATTCGGTACTCGGTGGTCGGTAGTCGGGCGCATTTGACACCGGTGCATACATGCGGGTGATACCGACATGCGTGAATAGCACCGACCACCGACCACCGACCACCGACTACCTTCTCAAAAAAACATTTGACACCACCGAGACTCCCTGCTATAATAAAAAACGCTTGAGCCAAGCCAAGAGCGAAAATCGAAAAAACAAAATCGAAAATCGCTGTTGACAACGCCAAGCCAATGTGATATTATCATCAAGCCGCACGAAAGTGCGACAGCACAAAGCAAAATTTTGAAAAATGATTTCAAAAAAACATTTGACAAAATGAAAAACTTGTGGTAAGATAATCAAGTCGCTTACAGAGCGATGGTTCTTTGAAAACTGAACAG
>CAVKMC010000138.1:0-5675 GCA_963657285.1 Agathobacter sp. | reverse complement strand
TATATTTTACCAAAGAACAGGTGCCTTTTGCTTGCAAAAATCAGATTTTATCGAGCTTTTTCAGACATTTTTTAGTGGGAAAGTTGAGTTAGTAATTAGTGATCAGCGATTAGTAATTAGTGATTGCTGGTCGGTTCGCGTTTGGACAACCTCCACCGTTCACGCGGCGTTTCTCCTTCCAGAGGAAGGAGGTTAAGATAGCGGTAAACGTATACTGGTCACTGATCACTAAATACCAAATACCGACTACCGACTACTAAACCGATAGCGTTTTCAAGGAGACCTTCATGACTATCAAGAGAAGCTTGGTTTTATTTCATATAGCTGCTTGCATCCTTCCATTTCTGATGACTTTTTTCGTGATATTGTCGTCCTTCTGTGGGCTGTATCTGTACGCGAAGAGCGGCAATCATGTGATGGCGGAGAGCGGATTCCAGTTCAATGTGATGTCGAAGGTGGTGCGCACCGCGGTCTTCCACAATTTAAAGCACGGCGAGACCATCAATGATGATCACTGGGTCATGGACATCCTGGACCCGGTGCAGACCTATGTGGCGCTGTACCGAGACGGGGCGCTGATCTACCAATACGGCAACGATATTATGCACGCGGAGGTGGAAGATCTTCAGCTGCAGAAAATGCAGGAGGAGCTGGACTTTTCGGAGGACCAAGGGACCTATAGCCGCACATGGATGGGGCGTTACGATTTCCTGGAGAAAAATGACATCGACGGCCATCGGTATCATCTCTATGTGATGGCCCATCAGCCCATCGAGCGGAGCGATGCGGCCATCGAGGTGGCTTTTAGAAATATCAATCGCTTCATTGTGATTTCTCTGGCGATTTTCATCGTGCTGGTGAGCTATGTGCTGGCGAAATTCATTACCGGCCGCATTCTGAAGCCGCTGAACGAATTGCAGCGAGGCGCCGAGGCGGTGCAGGAAGGAAATCTGCAGGTGCGGCTTACCCACGAAGGAAATGATGAATTCACGCCGGCGGTGGATGCCTTCAACCTGATGACCCGAAAGCTCAGTGAATCCCTGCAGCAAAGGGAACGGGACGAGGAGCGCAGGAAGGAGCTCATCGCCAGTATTTCCCATGACATCCGCACGCCCTTGACCTCCATCAAGGCCTATGTGGAAGGGCTTCTCGACCACGTGGCCAATACGCCGGAGAAACAGGAGCGCTACCTCCTGGTGATCCAAAAGAAGGCAGACGTGCTAGAGCGCATGATCGAGCAGCTGCTGCTCCTGACGAAAATGGATCTGGGTGAGAAGGCGCTGCCCCTGGAGCCACTGCAGCTCGAGGAGCTGACTACCGAATTCATCGAAGAGAACCGCCTGGCCTGGGAGAAGAAGGGCGCCCATTTCCATATGAATCTCGCAGAGGATGTGCCCATCGCCGCAAGCTCGCTTCTTCTGCGGCGGATCATAGAGAACCTGGTGACCAATAGCATCAAGTACAAGACCGAGGACATGGTGGAAATATCCATTTCCTTAGAGAAAAAAGAAAAGGACGCCATCCTCACCATCGCCGATGACGGCCAAGGCGTGCCGGAGGAAGAGCTCTCCCGGCTGCAGGAAGCCTTCTACCGCACCGACAAGGCTAGAAGCCGCACCGACAACGGCAGCGGCCTGGGCCTCGCCATCGTCCGGCGGGCCGCCGCCCTCATGAAGGGAGACGTGGAAATCAAAAACGCTGAGCCTCACGGGCTGGTGGTGCGGGTCAGATTGCCGATGATAGAAATTGGTAGTCGGTAGTCGGTGGTCGGTAGTCGGTAGTCGGGGCGCGTTTGACTGCCTCGCCATAGCTAGGAGCCAGGAGCTGGGAGCTTGGAGCTAGTCTACTTCACGAGACGATAAAAAGCGTTGTCAGCATGGAGGGCTTTGTTTTTTCAGCTAGAGTGACGAGCTTACAAGCTCCAAGCTCCAGGCTCCTAGCTATGGCGAAGTAGGTACGCGCGTAGGCCAACCTCCACCGCTTCGCGGTCCCCCTCCTTCCAGAGGAAGGAGGTCACATTGCGGTAAGTGCGCCTTGTCCCTTATCCCCTGTCCCTTATCCCTGTTTCAAAGAAGGAGATCCCTATGACAAAAAAGATTTTAATCATCGAAGACGACGACGATATCGCTTCCATCGAGCAGGACTACCTGGAAGTGAGCGGCTACGAGGTGAAGGTGGAGGAGAATGGCACCCGCGGCCTCACCGAAGCCATGACCGGAGACTATGACCTCATCCTTTTGGACGTGATGCTGCCGGGGATGGACGGATTTCAAATTTGCAGGAAGCTTCGGGACAAGATCGACGTGCCCATCATGATGGTCACCGCCAAGCGCACGGATATCGATAAGATCCGTGGCCTGGGCTTCGGCGCTGATGACTACATCGAGAAGCCCTTCTCCCCCGGCGTCCTGGTGGCGAAGGTGAAGTCCCAGCTGGCCCAGTACGAGCGCCTCAAAGGGAAACAGCATGAAAAGAAACGCATCACCATCGGCGAGATTTCCTTGGAATCCGACACCCACCGCGTCTTCGTCCGCGGCCAGGAGAAGGTGCTACCGAACAAAGAATTCAAGCTCCTGGAATTTCTCATGCTCCACGCCGACGTGGTTCACAGCCGCGAGACCCTCTACACTCGCATCTGGGGCATGGACTCTCTGGGAAATACGGCCACCGTGCCGGTGCACATCAATCGCCTCCGCGAAGCCGTAGAAGAAGATCCGGCGGACCCGAAGCATATCCTTACCATTTGGGGCGTGGGGTATAAGTTTAAGGTGTAGTTGGTGATCAGTAATTAGTAATTAGTAATTAGGGCGCGTTTGCGCGTTGGGCCATTTACGATGAAAGCGGTCTCGCTGTAGTGATCGGGAGGTTGCGGTTTTAGAGCTTCCATCTACAGGTGAAAGAATAAAATTGTCTTGGCTTAATACAGCTGAGAAATTGTCTATTTAATTGAGAATTACATAAAAGTGTGATAAGGTGCAGCTAAAACCGTATAAAAGTGTGATTTTTTTCATGAAAAACCATATAAAAATGTGCTGTAAATTAGTTTTTGGTATGGAAGGATAAGCTACATGCAAAAGAGCAGATGCATGAATTGTGCGCATCTGCTCTTTTAGATGGAAAATATAGTATAAGGAAAGAAATGGAAATCAGATATGAGGTGGGGCGCATCGGCCCATAGGTGACCCGGCAGAGAGATGTGCTCTGACCACCGCCCACGCCTTTCGGCCATCACCCGCCCTTTGGGCACCCTCTTCGGAAAAGAGGGTTTGGCGTAAGTGACTCGGCAGAGAAGCGCGTACTGATCACTGACTACTGACAACCAACCACCGATTACCGACTACTTCATCCCTGCGTACATGGCGGCTTTCTTTACAAATTGCTTCATGTACTCTTCCGCCCGTGCGAGGTCGGCGGCGTCGGGGTGCTTGGCGGCTTCCCGGGCTATGGCTTCCATTTGCGGGGAGTTGTGGGGGCTGCCTGGTGGGAGCTTTCGCATCATGGCGAGGAGATTGGGATCGATAGCGCCTTGGGAGGCGAAGACGCCGAGGACGCGGCAGTCCGGGGAGAGGAAAAGGGCGGCATTGGCGAAACCAACGTAAGCGTGCTCGCTGGTGGGATCGGCGCCCATGGTTTCAAAGAGGACTACCTTCTTTTCTTTCAATGTGGAAAGATAGGCCTTGGCCTTCGCATCAGGACCGCCCTTGTCCATCCAGTAGCCGATAAAAAGGATGTCGAAGTCATCGGCCGGAGGAGCGTCCTCGATGGGGGCAAGCTGGCTTCCCTCCGGCGCCGCGCGGTAGAGGGCTTCAGCAATTTTTCGCGTATTTCCTGTGCGGGAAGAGTAGGTAATGAGAAATTTCATAGGGGCTCCTTTGGGCTACTAATTACTAATTACTAATTTCTGGCCACTGACTACTAAAAGTAAATCGTGCAAGGGGAATAACATTATTTCATATTCATCATCCCGCTCCAGCGCTTGGGCGCCTTGGCGGGGTCGGGGGCGCCCCACAGGAGGTAGTCCAGGCTGTGCATGAGACGGCGGAGGAGGATGCGGTGCCAGTAGCGTCCGGCGGAGGTGTAGCGGTAGGTGCCCTCCTCCTTGGTGACAAGTCCCCAGGTCTGCCATGTTTCTAGAAGCGGCGTCAGCATGGCAGTCAGGGGAAGGGCGCAGGCGTCCTCTAAGGCCGCCGGAGCGATGCAGCCGCGGTCAGCGGCTGCAGCCAGGGTCTGGTAGACCTCGCGGAAGGCGCTCTGCCTTTTCACGCCCATAGGAAGGAAGCTACCGATCTTGACGGCGCCTTGGTACATGGTCTCGGCCATGGGCTTCATGAGGGAGAGGGAGGAGAGGCGTCCGCCGCAGGCCATGCCGATGGGGAGGGTGTCGCTGTATCCGGAGGAGAGTGCATTGTAGAGGCTCCGCTCCTTGGGATTCCATTTCCAGTGGGTACAGGAAATATTGGTGGCGCCGCTCTGTAAAAGCTCGGACTCGGCGGCGCGGAAAAGGGATTGTAAGTACTCCCGTTCCAAGGTGCGGCCGGTCTTCTTGAAGGACTCTGCCAGTGGTGAACCGGGGAGGAGGTGGAGCTGGTAGAGGTCGAGGCCTGCGGCGCCGGCGGCTTTTGCGTCGCGGATGTCCGCGCGCATGGTTTCCTCTGTCTCACCGGGGAGGCCGTAAATGAGGTCAAGGATCATGAGGGCGTCCTTCTTGGCAAAGCGGGAGAATATTTCCATCGCTTCTTCTCGGGGAAGCGGGCGACCGATGCCATTTCTGATGGCGGTCTGGAAGGATTGCACGCCGAAGCTGAAGCGGTTCACGCCGCCTTCGATAGCAGCGTCCAATTTTTCCTCCGTCATATCCGAAAGACTGGACTCCATGGTGATTTCTGCGTCTTTTGCAAGAGGAAATATGTCGTGAAGCTTGGCAAGGATGGCGGACATATCCTCTGCCGAGAGAATACCCGGCGTGCCGCCGCCGAAAAAGACGGCGCGGAAATGGGATTTCTCAATGTAAGGGCGGCCCTTCAGCGCCTCCATTTCCTTACAAAGGAGCTGGGCATAGCGATGCTGCGCTTCCTCGTCGGCCTTCCTTTTGAAAAAGGCGCAATAGGTGCAGGAGAGCCGGCAAAAGGGGATGTGGAGGTAGAGGGCGCTCTCCTTCGGTGGCGTGCCGTCCTTCCAAAGGGTTTTCAGCTCCTTCGCTGCGCTCCACGGGGAAAGGAGCGACTCGTCCCGGGCTTCGAAGGGCTTATCATTCCAAGAAATATCCCAGGGGCTTCGTGCGATGCCTCCGCCGGAAGTGAACTCCGGATCTGATAGGAGAGATTGTAGATTTTCTGTGATAGACATGATGGTTTTCCGTTTTGACGATGGAGGTTTAGTGTTCAGTGATCAGTGGTCGGTGGTCAGTAGTTAGTACGCATTTATCATCCGGCGAATGTTTTTCCCTTTTCCTGTAACGCTGGTAGATTCAGGGGGCCGAGGCGGGAACGGCTACCGATTACGGTCCTTCCTTTGCCGCTCGCCCAGTGGGCACACCCTTCAGAGTAATGCTATTAAGTTAAGCAGCTTAAATACCAGCAGGTAAAATAACTACTTTACTCAAGTGTCAAAATGTAGCCCCTTGGAGAAGGGGCGCGCGTTAGCGGAGGATAGAAGTGCCTCGAAGAGGCACAACT
>CAVKMC010000137.1:0-5676 GCA_963657285.1 Agathobacter sp. | reverse complement strand
AGGTACGCAATATGACCGTCGAGGAAGCATTAGCACAATTACTTGCGTTGCTGCTCGATACAGTAAGTCAGTTTGGTGAGCAAATTTCCAAATTGCTTAAAGAAAAATTGACCAATTGGATTGAGTCCCAGCACACATTATGTGGGCTTTTATGCCCAATTTCTAAGTGGGAAAGTTGAGTTACCAATTACCAATTACCAATTACTAATTACTAATTACTAATCACTGATCACTAACCCCCTAATCGTTCATTTCCTCCACCACCACATGCTGCCCCGAGGCCTTTCCCAGCCGGTTCATGATGGCGAGGCCAAGGCCTTCCTGGTCGGTGCCTTCTCCGATGATCTGGTCCACCGGATGGGCGTTGAAATAAAGAAGGCCGGCAAAAAGATTATGCGCCAGGCTTTCCTTATCATCCTGCTTGCCCCAGATGAAGACGGGAAGTCCCGCCGGCAGCTTCGCTGCGATTTCCTCGCTCACGAAGAAGCCATAGGTCTTATCGGTCTTCTTTGCAAAGGAGAGGATTTCCTGCTCCGCTTTTTTCTTATTTCCTGTATAGACCGTCAGTGGCGCGGACGGCGCATAGTGGCGATACTTCATGCCCGGCGCCTTCGGTTTTTCTGCTGCCGAGGAGAGTGCGCTGTCGATGCGGGTGGGCGCTACCTTTTGCAAATCCTCCAAGGTGATGCCGCCGGGACGATAAATCACGATTTCCTCACCCTCCAGGCCTACCACCGTAGACTCAAGGCCGATCTGGCAGGGGCCGCCGTCGATGACCGCCGCGATGCGTCCATTCATATCATGGAGCACATCGTCCGCCGTAGTGGGACTGGGTCTTGTGGAAATATTCGCGCTGGGCCCTGCGATGGGGACGCCGGCCGCACGGATCAGCGCTCTCGTCGCCTCACTTCTGGGGCAACGGATAGCGATGGTGAAAAGGCCGCCGGAGGTTTCCATGGGGATGATATCCTTCTTTGGAAATACGATGGTCAAAGGCCCGGGCCAGAAGGCTTCCATCAAAGCCCGCGCCAGCGGCGTCACTTCCTTCACATACCGCTCCACCTCGGAGGGGTCAGCCACATGGACGATCAAAGGATTATCCGATGGCCGTCCCTTGGCGGCATAAATTTTTTTCGCCGCGCCGGCGTCCAGTGCATTTCCGCCCAGGCCGTACACCGTCTCTGTCGGAAATGCCACCAGCCCGCCTTCTCGAAGGATGCGGCCCAGCTCGTGGACCTTCTCCTTATAGTAGACTTCATTGACTTGTACTTTTTCCGTCATGTTATTCCTTCATCTTCTTGCAATAGATGGCGCGCTCGATGCCGCCGTAATCCTTAATCACTTCGAAATCCTCAAATTCGCCGGTTTCCTCAAAGAGCGATAGGATTTCCTTCCACTGATGGATCCCAAACTCCATGGCCAGGAATCCGCCGGGCTTCAGATGATCCGCCGCTTTTTGCGCCAGCCTGCGATAGAAGACGAGGCCATCGGCGCCGCCATCCAAGGCAAGCTGCGGCTCGTGCTTCACTTCCTCCTGCAAACCCGCCAGATCCCCGGTGGGAATGTAAGGCGGATTGGTGAGGATGCCATCATAGAGCACATCCTCTGCGAGGGCATCGATGTAGTCGCCCTCTACCCACTCTACGCGGTCCTCCATCTCGAGGCTTTCGCCATTTTTCTTCGCCACCGCCAAGGCTTCGGGCGAAATATCCACGCCCACGCCCTTGGCCTCCTTGCAATAGTAGAGGAAGCTCAAAAGGATGGCTCCGCTCCCGGTGCCCAGGTCCGCCACGGTGATACCCGACTCGCTCCGATGGTACTGGATCACCTTCTCCAGCCAGGTCTCCGTGTCAGGCCGCGGGATCAATACATGTTCATTCACATGTAAATTGATGCCCATGAACTCTTTCTCGCCGATGATGGCGGCGGTGGAAATTCCCTTCACCCGCTTTTGGATATAGCTTTTGAAAAGCGCCAGCTCATCGGGATTGACGATAAGGTCAAAGTCGGTGTAGAGGAAAATCCGCTGCTTCTTCAGCACATGAGCCAGCAGGAGCTCTGCGTCCAGCCGAGCCGACTCGATGTGATGATTTTCAAAATATTGGGTAGTCCAGGTGAGAAGCCTTCTGATATTCCATACCTGATTAGCGGCCATTTGCCTCGCCTTCCTTCATGCGTCTAGCCAAATCCTCTTCCATCAAACGATCCAGGATGGCATCCATATTTCCATTCATGAAATCGTCGAGCTGGTAAATGCTCATATTGATGCGGTGGTCCGTCACGCGGCCCTGGGGGAAATTGTAGGTGCGGATGCGTTCCGAACGGTCCCCGGAGCCTACCTGGTTCTTGCGGTCCGCCGCTTCCTTGTCCGTAGACTCCCGAAGCGCCTGGTCATAGAGACGGGATTTCAGGATGGAGAGAGCCTTCTCCTTGTTCTGCCGCTGGCTTCGTTCGTTCTGACAGGTCACCACCATGCCCGTAGGTAGGTGGGTGAGACGGATAGCCGAGGAGGTCTTATTGATATGCTGACCGCCGGCGCCGGAGGAACGGTACACGTCGATGCGAAGGTCTTCTCTTCTGACTTCGATATCTACATCTTCCGCTTCCGGCAGCACGGCCACCGTCACCGCCGACGTATGAACGCGCCCCTGGCTCTCGGTCTCCGGGATACGCTGCACGCGGTGCACGCCGCTTTCAAACTTCAGGATAGAGTAGGCGTTCTTCCCGTCGATGGTGCAGGTCACTTCCTTGAAACCGCCCAGGTCCGTCTCATTGGCATCGGCCACATCCACGGTCCAGCCCTTGCGCTCTGCAAATTTCAAATACATCTTCAAAAGGTCGGAAGCGAAAAGCGCCGCCTCCTCCCCGCCGGTGCCGGCACGGATTTCCAGGATGACGTTCTTGCCATCGTTCGGGTCCTTGGGGATCAGCATCTTATGGATTTCCAGATCCAGCGCATCGCGGCGCTCCTCGCTGTCCTTCAGCTCCTCCTTCGCCAGGTCATGCAAATCCGCCTGGGACTTGTCATTCAGGATATCCAGCGCATCCTGCACGCCCTCCAGGGCTTCCTTGTACTCTCTATATTTGAAAACGATCTCGCCCAGCTCCGCATGCTCCTTTGAAAGCTCCCGCCAACGGTTCTGATCCGCAATCACCGACGGATCGCTCAGCTGATCCTCCAGCGCCATGTAACGGGCTTCCATACCATCCAATTTACTTGTCTGCATTTCGATTCCTACCTTTTCAAATTTCTATTTTCGGACATACATTTGTATTATACAACATAAAGAGAGATTTTTTCAGAAATATTATTTCCGCCAGAAAGTAGTCGGTGGTCGGTAGTCGGTAGTCGAGACGCGTTTGGCTGCTAGCGCACCATCGCCACGTCCGCTACCGATTTAGTAGTCGGTAATCGGTGGTCGGCGATCAGATGCGCCCCGACTACCGACCACCGACCACCATTTCACGATTTAGCCATACCTTGCAGATAGATTCAAGGATGACTTATAATACTAAACAGACAAGCTTATTTTTAGAATACAAAACTTTAGTGATTTAGTGATCGGTAGCCAGGCAGCTCGAGCCCTCTCCTCCGAAGATGGCCCAATTTGAAAACGACGTAACGTATTTATATGCTAAGTGTCGCTATCAGAGCTCCAAGCTCCAAGCTAAAAGCTCCTAGCTATGACGAAGCAGTCAAACGCGCCCTGACTACCGACTACCGACCACCAACTACTTTTCCCCAAAAGAGGTACCCATGATACTCCGTTACCTGACTGCTCCGGCGGCGATTCTTTTTATTGCTGCTGCCGGATTTTTATTTCACCTAGCCGATGGGCTCCCCACCGACGGCACTGCCGGGGCGAGCCGCACGGGCTATGGCGGCGAGGACTACGCCATATTTCTAGACAAATTCAAAATCCCTGCCGACGATCCTCGCTACGAGGTGGTTTCTCTGCAGACCGAGAAAGCCACCTATTTCTTTTTGGTCAATAGTTCCCACAAAGGCGGCTTTTCTCTTTCGGAGAATATGTCCGCCGAAGTGGAGGGCTCTCCGCTTCTGGTGATACCTTACAACGACGAGGACGAGGTCTACGGCGCCCATGTGGGCGAAATGAAGAGCTATCTCGAAGGCATCGGCTACGACGTGAAGACCGCGCCCTACGCACCGATGATGTTCCGCTCCCTGGTGCATAGCGGACACTTTGACGCGGTCCTTCTGGGAAGGAGGGCGCTCTCATGAGAAAGATCAACTCCTACCTGGTGATTTTCATCTTCGCGCTCCTTTCCATCCATGGAGTCTTGTGCGCCTTCACGCTCCTCCGCTTGACGGAGCTGCAGCTCACATCTCTTGCCTACACGCTCCTCGCAGCGGTCATCGCCCACGGGCTCCTCGGCATCGCCATGACGAAGGACGCGATCAAGGAAGGGCTCCGAAGCGGTCACTGGTATCTGAAGGAAAATGCATCCTTCTGGACCATCCGCCTCACCGGGCTCATCATCCTACTGTCGCTTTGGTTCCACGTCACCTGCTTCACCGTCTTTGAGAGCGGCGCTCTCTTCCTTCGGGAATTCACGGTGCTCCGCCTCTTGTCTCAGGTCATTTTCGTGCTGGCCATTTTCATCCATCTCTACTGCGCAGCGAAGCCCCTGCTTCTCAAATGGGGCATCCTCTCCTACCGCCAGCGGCGGCAGGATTTCCTTCTCGTCTTCTCCATCTTTGGCGCCTTCTTCATGGCCTCATTGATTTCTTATTTCATCTACTGGAACTACTAACATGGATCGAGTCATCATCATCGGCTCCGGCGCCGCCGGACTCTCTGCCGCCATCCAGCTGGCAGAGGAAAACGTGCCCTCTCTGATCATCCAGGAAATGCCCTCCTGGCGCGCCCAGTCGAACATGGCCGAAGGGGGCATCAATGCGGCCCTTGACACCATGGGCCAAGGCGACAGCCCGGACCTTCACGAAGCGGAGACCTACAAAGCCGGCCGCTTCCTGGCCTGCAAGGAAGCGGTCCACCGCATCACCCATGCGGCGCCGGACATCGTCCGCACCCTTTACAGCTGGGGCATGGCCTTCAATATCAATCCCGACGGCACCATCCAGCAGCGCCCCTTCGGCGGCCAGACGAAGAAGCGCACTGCCTTCGCCTCCGCCAGCACCGGCAAGCAGCTGGTCTACACCCTCTCCACCCGCGCCCGCCGATTCGAAGCGGACCACATGATCCAGCGCATGACAGGCTATAAATTTCTAAAGCTCATCACCAAGGAAGGCAAGGCGCAGGGCGTCCTCGTCTGCGAGAAAGGGACGGATCATATTTCCTACATCCCCGGCTCCGCGGTGATCCTTGCCTCCGGCGGCGTGAATGGCCTCTTCGGCAACGCCACCGGCTCTGTCTTAAATACCGGCCACGTCACCGCCGCCATGCTCGCCGAGGGCCTCCCTATGGCGAACCTGGAAATGATCCAGTACCACCCCACCACGGTAAAGCTCCACGGGAAGAACATGCTCATCACCGAAGCGGTCCGCGGCGAAGGCGGCCGTCTCTTCGTGAATCAAGGCGGCGAGCGCTACTATTTCATGGAAGACAAGTATCCTCTGGGAAATCTGATGCCCCGCGACGTGGTGGCTAGGGAAGAATGGCAATGGATCAAAAAGGACATGCAACCCTACCT
>CAVKMC010000136.1:0-5708 GCA_963657285.1 Agathobacter sp. | reverse complement strand
GCATGCTTACTGACGCCAGAGAAGCTCCAAGCTCCCAGCTACTAGCTCAAAGCTATGACGAAGCAGGTAAGTACGCCTTCCCACTATTTCCTTACCGGCTCTTCCCGCCGCCGAACATGGACCACACAAAGAGGGCGCCGAAGGCCAGCCAGGACATTTGGTAATTCATGATGCCCAGGTCCGTCAAGATATTGATCACCGTGAGGCCCACCATGAAAAGCATATTGGCCCGAAGGTCCACCAGAGGATCCCTTCGAAGAATGAAATAGGACAGCGCCAAAATGCCCGAATGAATCACAAAGACCGCATAAAGATAATACATGAGCGGCGTCATTTGCAAAAGGAAATTGCCGCAAAGCATGGCGACGATGATCCATACCCAGCTATTATTCATGATGATCCACCTTCCCTTCGTCGCTCTCTCCCGGCTTCTTGGGCATCCAAATTTTCTGCGCCGGGTAGGTATAGCGGAATTCATAGGACGGCAGCCAAAGGGGCCCATTGGCATGCATCGGCACTAGAAGGCCAGCGTCTGTGTGCGAGAGAAATGCCTTCACGCCCCACTCCCGGGCCACCTGCAGCCGCGCGTCCACCGGGAAGAAAGCCACATCCACATGAGTCTCCTTGATGCAAGCTAGTTCCTCTTTAAAATTCTTGCCGGCCTCTATATTTTCCTCTGCCGGTTCACCGGCCCAGTGCCACCAATTCAGATCGCCGGCGTGGAAAATGGTCCATTCATCGGAAATCACCATGAACGAGCCGCCCTCATCGGTGGAGCCATACATCTGCACCTCAAACTCATCGAAGGCCCTACGTTCTTTCACGGCCATGTGGCAGACCTTCGCCTCATCCTTCAGCGTGAGCCGGCAGTCCTCATGAAGGATATAGCCTTTCACTCGTTCCTCGAAGCGGGCGATGGCCGGGCTGAAATGATCCGCGTGCACATGGGACGCGAAGAAATACACCGGCTTCTCCGACTCCGAGAGCCGCTTCTCTACCACCCCTGCCGGGTCACGGAAATAATCAAAAATTAAAAGGCAGCTCTCCGTCTCGAAGAGGAAGCCGCTGTGGTCCAAATAGTCAATGTGATATTTCATAAATCTCCCTTTCGTCCTATTGAAAGATTTTTAAGTCTCTATAAATTTTAACTGTGATGTGTAAAAGTCCTCTGTATAGTATAATGAAGCTGAAATTTTTTCGTTTCATAAAAAAGAATTATACATATGGTATATGTGGACTCATAGAGAAGTAGAAATAGTATAGTTGCTGCTATGAGCCTTTTCTATTTCTTTGCCCATTATACCATACGGTTCGTTCTTTTTTGAAAAACCTTTGACCAATCGGAAGAAATTAGGTAAAATAACTTTTGCGTCTTTTCCAAGGAGGCTTCTTATGATGATCATTCATGACAAAGAACAGCACATGTTTCGCATCGAAAAAGAAGAAGGCGTTTCCTATATCGAATACGCGTTGGAGGGCCGCACCATGACCGTACTTCACACCGTGGTCCCCAAAGCCCTCTCCGGCCAAGGCCTGGCAGGAAAGCTGGCCGAAGCCGCTTACACCTGGGCGAAGGAAGAAAACCTCACCCTCCTATCCGACTGCTCCTACATGACACACTGGCTCGAGAAGAAATAGCTCTCGCGCTGGCATGCTTGGCTGCTGCCTCATAGCTTGGAGCTTGGAGCCGGTAAGCCCCCCACGTGACGAAGACGAAGCGGCCAAACGCGTCTTTCTTAGCCAACCTCCACCGCTCACGCGGTTCCCCTCCTTCCAGAGGAAGGAGGTTACACTGTGGAAGGCGCGCCTTATCCCTTATCCCTTAACCCTTACCCCTTATCCCTTATCCCTTGTCCCTTATCCCTGATCACTAATTACTGATCACTGATCACTGACCACTAACCCAAGAGGATACCCCTTATGTATAGCTCATCCCTTTTTCAAAACCCGATTTCCTTTCGGGAAACCCAAACCATGCTTGAAAATATCACCGCACACTTTTCCGAATTGCTTCGCATGAAGTCAGATGCTCTCTATAAGCACTCTGTCCGCGTGTCGAACTACGCAGCGGCCACTGCTGTGTACATGAAGCTCCCGTCTGATGAGATCACCCTCATCCGCTACGCCGGACTGCTTCATGACATCGGCCTTCTATGCGTGCCAAACCAGATCATGGCGAAAGCCCCTTATCTTTCCCGCCGTGAGCTGACGCTCTACAAAAAGCATCCGGAGCTGGGCGCAAACATGCTCGAGTCCATCCCGGGCTGTCAGGATCTCCTCCCCTACATCCGCTGCCACCACGAGCGGTGGGACGGCACCGGATTTCCCAAGCATCTGAAAAATGTAAATATCCCCCTGGGCGCCCGCATCATCTCGGTGGCAGACTACTACGACTCCACGATTTTTTCTTCCCCGGACTTCAAAGAAAAAACCAAAACGGAAGTCACCAGAGAAATCTTCAGTGGCTCCTCCATCCTCTTCGATCCGGAAGTCGTATCCGCCTTCGTAAAGGTCCTCTTCCACGCCAGCAATATCAAATAAAAAGCCGCAGGAAATGAGAAATCATTTCTTTGCGGCTTTTAGTTTGGGTCATGATTAACGCTATCGATTTTGTAGTCGGTAGTCGGTAGTCAGTGATCACTGTTCTGCGAAAATGGTAGCATGCCTACTGTCTCAAAATCCAAATGCGTACTGATCACTAATCACTGACCACTGATCACGAAAAACAAAACTCCCCCGCCTCTACAGACGGGGGAGTTTTGTTGTAACCCAATTAGCAATATTTCAGGCTGTCATTCAGACGAGCGAGGGTCTTTTCTCTACCGAAAAGCTCCATCATTTCAAACATGCCCGGGCCCTGGGTGGCGCCGGTCAGGGCGATACGGGTGGGTTCGTAAGCGGCTTTGCCTTTGATGCCATTGGCTTTCATGCACGCATTGAAGCATTTCTTGATGGCGTCCTGGTCAAAGCTGGGGAGCGCTTCGAGGTCGGCGATGAAGGCTTTGAGGAGCTGGCCGCTGGTCTCTGCTTTCATGATAGCGAGGACCGCTTCGTCGGTGAGGGCTGGTACTTCTTCAAAGAAGAATTTCAGCTCGCCGGCTGCCTGGCCTGCGTAGTAGATGTGGTCCTTCATGAACCATACCACTTTCTTCAGCCATTCCTTCTTTTCATCGGTCGGATTTTCTTCCACATAGCCGGCCTTGACCAGGAATGGGAGAACCACATCCAGGAGCTGGTCAGCGTCGAGCTTCTTCATGTACTGGAAGTTGATCCAGTTCAGCTTATTGATATCGAAAACCGCATCGTTGGAGGAGACTCTCTTCATGGAGAACTGTTTGATCAGCTCTTCTTCGGTGAAGATTTCCTGCTCGCCCTTCGGGGTCCAGCCCAGGAGAGCCAGATAGTTCACTACCGCCTGCGGCAGGTAGCCCATGTTCTTGTATTCGGTGACGGAGGTAGCGCCGTGGCGTTTGCTCATCTTTTTGTGGTCTTCGCCGAGGATCAGGGAAATATGAGCGAACTTCGGCGGTTCCAGCCCCAGGGCTTCATAGATAGCCAGCTGGCGCGGGGTGTTGGAAAGATGTTCCTCTGCGCGGATGACGTGGGTGATTTCCATGCCGGAGTCATCGATGACGACTGCGAAGTTGTACACCGGGATACCGTCGGATTTCATGATGATGAAATCGCCTACGCCGGATGCCTGGAATTCTACATGACCGCGAACCATATCATCGAAAGCGAAGACGCCGTCTTTTCTCACCTTCAGGCGGACCACCGGCTTTCTGCCTTCTGCTTCGTATTTTGCGATTTCTTCATCGGAAAGCTTACGGCAGTGGTCATCATAGACCGGAGTCTTGCCATCAGCCAGCTGGGCCTTGCGGCTTTCTTCCAGCTCTTCAGCGCTGCAATAGCAATAGTATGCCTTGCCTTCGTCCAAGAGGCGCTGCACAGCGGCTTTGTAAATTTCCAGACGTTCGGTCTGGCGATAGGGACCATGGGGGCCGCCGACATCTACGCCTTCGTCCCAGGTCATGCCCAACCATTTCAGAGATTCTTTGATATTTTCTTCCGATTCTTTAGTGGAACGTTTCAGATCCGTATCCTCGATGCGGATCACGAAAGTGCCGCCGGCGTGGCGGGCTTCCAGCCAGTTGAACAGCGCCGAGCGTGCGCCGCCGATATGAAATGGGCCTGTGGGGCTCGGTGCAAAACGAACTCTGATTTTCTTTTCCATCTAAACAATCTCCTTCTTATTTTTCTTTGAATATTATAACTGATGCCATAGCCGCCATGCCTTCCTTGCGTCCTATGGTACCGAGTTTTTCATTGGTTGTAGCCTTCACGCCCACCTGGGATGGAGAAATCTCCAAAGCCTTCGCGATGGACTCCTTCATTTGGGAAATATAAGGCGCCAGCTTCGGCTTCTCCGCGATCACTGTACTATCGATATTTCCGACAGCGTAGCCCTCCTCTGCCAAAAGCTGCTTCACATGGATGAGGAGCTTCTTGCTATCAGCACCGGCGAAGCGTTCATCGGTATCCGGGAAATAATAACCAATATCCCGAAGTCCCGCCGCCCCCAAAAGGGCATCCATGATGGCATGGAGAAGCACATCGGCATCCGAGTGGCCCAAGAGGCCACCTTCCTCCGCGATGCGCACGCCGCCCAAAATCATAGGCCGGCTCTCATCGTACCGATGTATATCATACCCCTGTCCGATGCGGAAAGGCAATTCCTTTTTTTCTGTCATTTGTACAAACCTTTTCCAATCTCCCGGCGTGGTGACCTTGAAGAAATCCTCTTTCCCCGGTAAGACCTTAACGGAAACCCCGGCTTTCTCCAGGATCGATGCATCATCAGTGATGCCCTCCTCGGAAGGAAGAAGAGCCATGGCCTTTTTCAAAAGCGGCGAGAAAGCGCCCTGCGGCGTCTGCGCCCGATAAAGACGGCTCCGGTCCAAAGTGCGAGAAATGTCCTTCCCCGCTACCTCCTTGATGGTATCCACGCAAGGGATCGCCACTGCCACCGCCGGCGTCTTCTCTGTGATTTCATCGAATGCCCGGTCGATGGTGTCTCCGTCTACAAAGGGCCTAGCCCCGTCATGAACCAGCACCTTCTCCGAGTTCCTATGGAGGAAATCCAATCCATGCTTCACTGACTCCAGACGGGTCCTTCCGCCGGGCGCCATCTTCACAGGAATTTTCGGCGAAAGCGTTTCCAATATTTCCTCAAAAAAAGCCCGCTCCTCGTCCTTCACCACCAGGATGAGCTCATCCATCCGGCGACTTTCCAGCACATGGGAAAGGGTGTGAGAAATCAGAGAACGTCCGTCATGCTCCAAGAGCAATTTATTGACAGACGCCCCCATACGGCTGCCCATGCCGGCAGCCACCAATATCAAGCTATTCATGCAAACAATCAATCCTTATTCATCGAGCTTTGCAAATATCATCTTGCCGGCCGAGGTCTGCAGCACCGATGTGATGATCACCGATACCTCATGGCCGATGCATCGGCTGCCGTCCTCTACGACGATCATGGTGCCGTCATCGAGGTACGCCACGCCCTGGCCTTCTTCCTTGCCATTCTTCACCAGCTGAACGAAAATCTGCTCGCCGGGAATCACCGCCGGCTTCACCGCAATGGCCAGGTCGTTCACATTCAGTACCGCCACGCCCTGCAGCTCGGCTACCTTATTCAAATTGTA
>CAVKMC010000135.1:0-5724 GCA_963657285.1 Agathobacter sp. | reverse complement strand
TGATGAAAGAGCGCTGGTGAAGGGGCTCATCATCAATAAATTCAGAGGGGACATCACGCTGCTTTATCCTGCGCTGGATTTCCTGAAGGAAAAGACCGGCGTGCCGGTGCTGGGGGTCATCCCATATCTGGATAAGCTGGGCATCGATGATGAGGACTCTGTTTCCTTGCAGGATATCCCGACGGATCATGTGATGAGAGATATCCATATCGCCGTGATGCAGACGCCGAAGATTTCGAATTTCACAGACTTCGATGCGCTGGCTCATGAGCCGGATGTGAATGTCCGCTTCGTGCAGAAGGGGGATATCATCGGCCATCCGGACCTGATCATGCTGCCGGGTTCGAAGAATACGACGGAGGATCTCCTGTATCTGAAGCGCCAGGGCTATGCGAAGGAAATCGTAGAGCTGGCTGAGTCCGGTGTGCCGGTGATCGGTATCTGCGGCGGCTACCAGATGCTGGGCGAGAAAGTCTGCGACCCGCTCCATGTGGAGAGCCAGAATGATGAGGTGGAAGGTCTGGGGCTCCTCCCATACGAGACGTCCATGCATGGCAAGAAGAATACCTACCAGGTGCTCTTTGACTGCGACAGCCTGCCATTCCTGGATATGGAATTCTCCGGCAAGGGCATGCGGGGCTATGAAATCCATATGGGTGAGACCACGCTGACGAAGGAGGCGCAGTCCCTCTTCCATATCACTCAGAGAAGCGAGTCCCCGGTGGATCTCCGGGATGGGTTTATCAATGAGAAGCATAATGTCTTCGGCACTTACTGCCACGGCATTTTCGATAATGACGAAATCCGCCGCGCTATGATCAATGCGCTCAGGAAGAGAAAGGGCCTCGAGGAGCTGCCGATCCAGTTCCGCTACCGGAAATATAAGGAATCGGAATTTGACCGACTGGCAAAGACGGTGCGAGAGCATTTCGATATGGATGAATTCTACCGCATCCTGGAGAATGAATAAGTGGAGGGCTGGTTGATAGCTGCCATCTTAGCGGTGATCCCGATAGCTGCCTTGGTGGTAGATACGGTATTCGGCGATCCCCGGTCGGACTGGCATCCGGTGGTCTTGATCGGGCGAGTGATTTCCTTCTATGAAGGGCTTCTCTATCCGAAGAAAGGCGCGTCCCATGGCAGCACCTTCCTCCGCGGGATGCTGACGGTGCTTCTGGTGCTCCTTACGGTGGGCGTTTTCGTGGGCATCTTGACTTGGATTTCCGACTTGGGCGGCATCCTCCTCTATGCGGCAGTGAGCACGGTGGTCTTGTACTTCACCATCACGCCGCGGGCGCTGGCTCGTGACGGCCTGGAAATCTACCATCTCTTGAAGGATGGAGACATCGTGTTGGCGCGGAAGCGTCTCAGCTGGATCGTGGGTCGCGATACGGAAAACCTGGAGGAAGGGGACATCGCTCGCGGCACCATCGAGACGGTGGCGGAGAATACGACCGACGGCATCATCTCGCCGCTCTTCTATTTCCTCCTCTTCGGGCCTATCGGCGCGGCGATTTATCGCGCAGGAAATACGATGGACTCCATGCTGGGCTACAAGAATGAGCGGTATCTCTACTTCGGCCGCTTCGCAGCGCGCTTGGATGATGTGCTGAACTATATCCCCGCGCGGCTGACTTTCCTCCTCTTCGTGGCAGCGTCCTTCCTGATGCAGCTGGATTGGAGAAATGCGATTTCCATCGGTCTCCGCGATGCGCCGAAGCATCCGTCTCCGAATGGCGGCTATGCGGAGGCTACGGTGGCAGGCGCCATGCATGTGCGCCTTGGCGGCTACAATTACTATGAAGGGAAACCGGAATTCCGCGAATACATGGGGAATCCCGATACGCCCTTGAAGGCGGATCATATCATGACTTCCATCATGCTGATGTATGGCGCGACAGTGCTTTTCATCGCGGTGGAGTCGGCTCTGATTTTTATGTTCTGGTGATGGCATGAATGCATTTTTAGTGGGGCTCCAGTTTCTGACCCGTATCCATATTTCCGACAGGACCGTATGGAATGATGAAGAATTTGGCAAAAGTGTCAGCTATTTCTCGGTGATCGGCTGGATCATCGGCGCTTTCATGTGCCTCATTTATTTTTTGATGAAGCCTTTGGATACGCCGCTTTTGACTGCTTTCCTCATCGTGGTGGGGGAGCTTTTCCTGACAGGCGGCACCTTGGCTGATGGTCTCATGGACTCGGCGGATGGACTTTTCTCGGGACGCTCGAAGGAGCGGACCTTGGAAATCATGAAGGATAGCCTCATCGGCTCCTTCGGCATGCTCTCTATCCTCATCTATGTGATCATGACTACCCTGTGCTTGGGGGCGGTGGACGAATCTCTCTATATGGTGCTCGTCGCTATGCCTACCTTGGGCCGGCTGAATGTGGTGGTGAGTATCTGCGAGTATCCCTACGCCCGGCCGTACGGCATGGGGAAATCCTTTGCCGCCTATCGCAGTAAGTACGCCGTGGAGGTCGCGGCTCTCACGGCGGCAGCGCCGGCGCTGATTTTCGGCTTCGACTACTTGGTGCTGGCCGGCGCGGCGCTTCTCATGGGACTCTATCTCAATCGCTGGATTGTGAAGAAAATCGACGGCACCACGGGAGATACCTACGGCTTTGTGAATCAGCTCACAGAGATGGGCATTGCTTTATTATTTGTAATCATGACAAGGGGGAGTGTATGGCATATCTAGTCAGTTCGCCGGGTTCCTGCGGCGAATTCATCCAAGGCTATATGGCCGGCGCCTCCTTCATGGTCACCTGTCCCATCAATCGCTACGCCGTGGCGATGGTGGACGAGAAGGAAATAGGGGCGCTCCCGGAGAAAGCAGCAAGAGCGGCGGTGGCTGCGGCTACTTACTTGGGCGAGAGCACAAAGGCGCTCCCGGTGCGGCTCATTTCCTCAATCCCGAAAGGGAAGGGCCTCGCCTCCAGCACGGCGGATATCAGCGCGGTGGCCCAGGCCGTGGCGCTCCACTTCGGTCGGAAGCTATCTCCCGAGGAAATCGCGAAGATCGCCCTCTCCATCGAGCCAAGCGACGCTACCTTCTTCGAAGGGGTGGTACAATTTGACTACCGGGAAGGAAAGCTCATCCGTCCTATGGGGCTTTGTCCTGCTATGGATATCCTGATCTACGACTGCGGCGGCGAAGTGGATACCATGGCCTTCAATTCCAGAAGCGACCTCATTTCCTTGCAGAAAAGCAACGAAGAGGAAATCAAGAGAGCCCTCGCCCTTTTTGAGCGGGGCATCCGCACCCAGTCTATCGAGGACATCGGTGAGGCGGCGTCTATCAGCGCTTTCTGTAATCAAAAGATACTGTATAAGAAACAGCTCGAAGATTTTCACAGGATCGGTCTGGCACACGGCGGCAAAGGCGTCATCTGCGCCCACAGCGGCACCGTCCTGGGCCTCATCCTCCCACCCGGCGCTGACACGGAACCGGTAAAACAGGCCATCGAGAGGGAAGTGGAGCAAGTCACCTTCCTCGACCTCGTAAGCCTCACCAATCGGGGCATGCAGGTGGAAGTTTTGTAGTCGGTGTTCGGTAGTCGGTAGTCGGGGCACGAATACCTGCTTCGTCATAGCTAGGAGCTAGTAAGTTCTTCCCGCGAGACGCCAAGGGAACCGCTAATTAAATCGTTAAGCACGAAGGTAGCTTTTTTAGAATAGTGATAATTCATGATAAGTGACACTATCCGAGCTCCAAGCTCCAAGCTGAAAGCTCCTAGCTATGACGAAGCAGGTATCCATGTTACTTTGTTCTCAATCTCTCATAAAAAGGTGTGATAGCATGACAGAAAAATCTGCCCGTCATGGGGGCGATGTGTTTGGGCTTTCAGTGGCCGAGCAGGAAAAGGTCATGGACTTTTCCATCAATATCAATCCACTAGGGCTTTCTCCTCAAGGTAAGAAGGCCCTTTTGCATGGCTGGGAGAAGGAAGTGCTCCGGTATCCCGATGTGGAGTGCCGGGCGCTGCTTGCCGCGATTTCCAAGCGCTATGGTGTCCCCTCCGATACCATCGCCCTGGGCAATGGGGCGACGGAGCTGATGTACAAGCTTCTTTCTCTTTTGAAGCCGGTAAAGGTCCTGGTACCGGCGCCGTCTTTTAGCGAGTATCGCCTGTCGGCAGAGGCGGCGGGGTGCCAGGTGGAAAGCTTCCTTCTTCATAAAGAAAATGGCTTCCGCTTACCTTTGGAAGAAATCCGCCGGAAAATGACGGCTCACTCGCTCCTGTACTTGGGCCACCCGAATAATCCCGACGGCCAGCTCTTGCATGAGGAGGATTTCCATGCGGTCATGGCCATGGTGAAGGAAATGGATAGCTTCGTCGTCATCGATGAATCCTTCATTGATTTCGCGCCGGAGGGACATTCCTATCGGGATGAGCTGGTGCAGTCTCCCTATGGGGCGGCGGTGATGTCTTTGACGAAGTTTTATGCCGTGCCGGGACTTCGCATCGGCTGCGCGTTCATGGCGCCGGCGCTCTGTGAGAAATTGAAATCCACCCTGATTCCCTGGAATGTGAATGGCCTCGCCCAGCTCTATACGACGGCGGCGCTTTCGGATACCGCTTACCAAAAGGAGACGGTAGCCTACTCGAAGGCGCGGCGTGAGGAGCTAGTGCGCGGGATTTCCTCTATTTCCGATATAGAAATCCTTCCGGGCTGCGTGAATTTCATCCTTTGCCGCCTGAAAGGCACCTTCGAAACGGCGAAGGCGCTGCAGGAAGCACTTTTCCCATACCATATCTTCATCCGCCAGTGTGGAAATTATGAAGGGCTGGATGACACCTATTTCCGCATCGCCGTCAGGCCGGAGGAGGAGAATGAGAAGCTCCTCGCGGCTCTGCGGGCTGTATTCACAAAGGATGGTCAATCATGATCACACTGTACCTCATCCGTCACGGAGAAACGGAATGGAATAAATCGGGCCGCTACCAGGGCTCTACCGATGTGGCATTATCCGAAATGGGCCTCGCTCAAGCGGAAAAGACGGCGGATTATTTCCGGAATATCCCCTTGGACGGCGTGATTTCCTCGCCGCTCCAAAGGGCGAAGGTCACAGCCGAGGGCATCGCAAAGAATCACGGCCTCTCGCTGGAAACGACACCGGCTTTGCAGGAGCTCTGCTTTGGCGACTGGGAGGGGAAGAGCTTTGGAGAAATCGACAAGCTCTGGCCCGGCATGATGGATGAAATGTACCATCACCCCGACAAGCTCCGGCTACCTCACGGCGAATCGTTCCTGGATTGTCAGGAGCGCACCATGGCTTTCATCAATAAGCTTTTGAAGCGAGGAGACAATAAATCCTACGCCATCGTGAGCCACGGCGCTGCCATCCGTACCATCATCTGCGCCATGCTGGACATCCCCCTGGCCCGCTCCTGGAACATGGGCCTATCGAACGCCAGCGTCACCACCATCCGCCACTATGTGGGCGAAAAAAATATGGCGGATCTCAATATGCTTTTCACCCTGAACCAGACATCTCACTTAGACGACCTGGCGACACCTCACAACTATAGTAAATAAGAAACTAAGACGAGCCTCGGATAGAAATATCCGGGGCTCTTTATTTTTGTAATCGGTGGTCGGTAGTCGGTGGTCGGTTCGCATTTAAGGCGCTGCGCCACAGCCTGCCGATTACAAAGTTGATAGCGGAAATAAGGGGAAGTGAGAGAGCAGCCAAACGCGGACCGACTACCGACTAC
>CAVKMC010000134.1:0-5726 GCA_963657285.1 Agathobacter sp. | reverse complement strand
ATAAAATAAAAGTGCGGGCGTGACGCTTGGCAAACATGATGCCTCTATCTGTTACTCCCAAAGTTAAAAGTGGTGGAATGATGAGGGAGGCGGCTTTCGATGGACTCTGAAAATGTGACGGAAGTGAAAAGTAAAAGGTTCGCGATTCGCATTATGAAGCTGGTGCAATTCCTGAAGGAGCAGAAGCGGCCACTTTTTATTATCGATCAGATTGGGCGGTCTGGCACAAGCATTGGAGCTAATGTGGCAGAAGCGGAGCATGCAATCAGCAAGAAGGAGTTTCATCAGAAGATGTATATCGCGTACAAAGAATGCTGTGAAACTTTGTATTGGCTGGATCTTTTAAGGGAAAGTCACTATATCACTGAGGCAGCTTACAATTCTTTGTTGCAAGACTGTCAGGAGTTGCAACGGTTATTGGCTTCTATCACAAAGACTGTGGCTGCTCAGCTTGAAAAAGATAAAAAATGCGGCGCTTCTCAATTTGTGCGCCGCACCTCCACTCCTCACTCCTAACTCCTCCCTCCTCACTTTTCATAACGGCTATTGTTGGAAAATTATATAAGGATGATTGTTATGCGAAATCGAAATAAAATCGAACTTCTCGCTCCTGCCGGGACGATGGAGAAAATGAAAATGGCGTTGCTCTATGGAGCGGACGCGGTGTATTTGGCCGGGAAGGTTTTTGGCCTCCGCGCTTATGGCGGGAATTTCTCTCATGAGGAAATGAAAGAGGCTGTGGCCTATGCTCATGGCATGGGGAAGAAGGTCTATGTGACGGTGAATATCATTCCTCGAAACGAAGACTTAGAGGGCCTGGACGACTACTTGAAATTTCTGGAGGAAATTCAGGTGGACGCGGCTCTGATTTCTGATCTCGGTGTCTTCACTCTCGCTCGCGAGGTGGCGCCGAAGCTTCCGATCCATGTGTCTACCCAGGCCAGCTCGGCGAATTGGCGGACCGTGAAGGCGTGGAAGGATATGGGCGCGTCCCGCGTGGTGCTGGCCCGCGAGGTGTCGCTTGCTGAAATGGCGGCGATCCGTAAGAAGGTGGACATCGAGCTGGAGGTCTTCGGTCACGGAGCCATGTGTATTTCCTGGTCCGGCCGCTGCCTGCTTTCTAATTTCTTCACCCAGGGCAAGCGTCAGTCGAATCGCGGTGAGTGCATCCAGGCTTGCCGCTTCCGTTATTCCGTCATGGAGGAGTCGCGGCCGGGGCAGTATTGGCCCATCGAAGAGGACGAGCACGGGACTTATATTTTCAATAGCAAGGATCTGTGCATGATCGAGCACATTCCGGAGCTTATCGAAGGCGGCACGTCGTCTTTGAAAATCGAGGGCCGCATGAAGAGTGTGTACTACGTGGCGGCAGTGGTAGCGGCATATCGCAAGGCCATCGACGCGTACTATGCGGAGGGCAAGAATTTTCATTTCCGTGATGAATGGAGAGAAGAGCTGGAGAAGGTCTCCCATCGTCCCTACACCACTGCCTTCGCTTTCAAGAATCCCGACAACACAGCCCAGGAATACATCAAGTCCCAGCCGGAGCAGCCCTATGATTTCGTGGGCTTGGTGCTGCCGTCGGAGAGCGCTCTCGGACATGTGAAGGTGCAGCAGAGAAATCATTTCAAGGTGGGCGAGACCCTGGAGTACCTGACGCCCCAGGGCGACGTGGGCCTCTTCACGGTGGGCGCGCTTACGAATGGCGAGGGCGAATCGGTAGAGAAGGCGCCCCATCCTTTGGAAGAGCTCACCATGCAGACGGAAATCGATTTCCCGGCGTATACCATCATAAGGAGAAAGGCACATCATGGATGATACGAGAGTGTATTTTGAAATCCCGCGGGAAGCGGTGAATTATGTGAACCGCATCATCGAGGGCTATGAGTACTTAGGCGTCCTCACCACCCTGAACCCCGCTCGCGCTACCTGTCAGATCAATTCCACCGCCGACACACGGGACATGGTCATCGACGTGCTGACCCACCTGGAGGATGTGGAAGTGAAAATATTGCCCGATAGAGCGGCTGCGCTTTAGTAGTCGGTGGTCGGTAGTCGGTGGTCGGGGCGCATTTGACGGCTTTCACATATGGCTACAAAATCCCTCCATGCACAGCTTGGTGTGTATGGAGGGATTTTTTCTTGAAAATGCGCATGAATGTGTATTACAATAAGGAAAAAGGTGGTGGGCTATGAAAACTTCAGAATTGTTAAAAATTTTAAAGGCTCACGGATGCTACAAGGTGTGCGATGGGGGCAATCATGAAATCTGGTACAGCCCTACGACGAATCGCCAATTTCCTGTGGGCCGACATGCGAAGGAAGTAAAGACCGGAACTGCTGCCGGTATCTTGCGGCAAGCAGGAATAGATAAGAGTAAGGAGGGATTCTGATGAGATATATTTTTCCGGCGGTTTTTGAACCGGCAGCGGAGGGCGGGTACTGCGTGAACTTTCCCGACATCACGGACCATACCTCCTATGGTTGCTTCACGGACGGAGATGACGTGGCCGAGGCTTTGTATAATGCCGGCGATGTGCTGAGCCTGGTGCTTTGGCAGATGGAGGAGGATGGAGCAGAAATCCCGGCGCCTTCTTCGCTGGATACTTTAGAAGTGCCGAAGGGCGGATTCGTAAATCTCATCGCTGCTGATACCCAAGCCTATCGCGAGATGTATGACACCAAAGCGGTAAGGAAAAATGTAACCATTCCTCACTGGCTCGATGTGATGGCGGCGAAAAGAAAGATCAATTTCTCTCAGGTCTTGCAGAACGCACTTCGAGAAGAATTGCATGTGTGAGAATAAAAACTAATATTTCCTTGACAGGCAAGAAGGCCGTGGTATACTTGACTGTCAAAGAGAACCAACACAGAAAGGACAGCTAGGCCGCTGTCCTTTTGGTGCATGTTGGGGGATTTAGTAGTCGGTAATCGGTAGTCAGTAGTCGGTTCTCTAGCGGCAAGCAAGCCTGACTACCGACCACCGACTACCGACTACTAAATCCCTGGCTCTAACCAACGCTATATATAACATATGTGTATAAATAAAGGAGGATCCCATGTCATCCAATGGACTTATCACAGATTTGTATCAGCTCACCATGTCCAATGCGCTTTTCAAGAAGGGCATGCATGAGCGGAAGGTGGTGTTTGACCGGTTCTATAGAAAGAATCCTTTCGACGGCGGCTACACGGTGGTGGCGGGGCTGGCGCATTTGGCGGAGTTTGTGAAAAATTTCCGCTACGATGAGGAGGACATCGCGTACCTGAAGAGTCTCGGGATTTTCTATCCGGAATTTTTGGATTATCTGAAGGATTTCCATTTCACCGGGGATATCTATGCTATGCCGGAAGGCACCGTGGCTTTCCCGGGAGAGCTGCTGCTTCGTTTCCATGGCACGTCCACCGAGGCGATGCTGATGGAAACCGGGCTCTCTATGATCATGAATCATGAAAGCCTCATCGCCACCAAGTGCCGCCGGGTGCGGACGGTGGCGCCGAAGGATGCGCTCATGGAATTTGGGCTGCGCCGGGCGCAGGGCCACTCCGCCGGTCTGTGGGGCGCGCGGGCGGCCATGATCGGCGGCTTCAATGGCACTTCCAATGTGGAAGCGGGCCGGCTCTTCGGCCTCCCGGTCTTGGGCACCATGGCTCATAGCTGGGTCATGAGCTTCGACACGGAGCTGGAGGCTTTCGAAGAATATGTGAAGCAGTATCACAACAATCTGATTCTCCTGGCGGACACCTACAATGTATTGGAAATGGGCGTGCCCGATGCGATTCAGATTTTCACGAAGCTGAAGGCCGAAGGGAAACTGCCGAAGGTGTACGGCATCCGCATCGACAGCGGCGATCTGGGCTATCTCTCCAAGGAAGCGAAGCGCATGTTCACCGAAGCGGGCTTCCCGGATGCTATCATTTCCGGCTCCAATGATTTGGATGAATATCTCATCCAGTCTTTGAAGGAGCAGGGCTGTACGGTCACCAGCTGGGGCGTGGGCACGAAGACCATCACCGCCGATGGAAGCCCAGCCATGGGCGGCGTCTTCAAGATGTGCGCTCGCGAGAAGGATGGCGCCTTCGAACCGGTGATGAAGATTTCCAATGACGTGGCCAAGATGACGAACCCCGGCGTGAAGGAAGTGCGCCGTTTCTACAAAAAGGGAAGCGGCAAGATGATCACCGACCTGGTGTGCCTCGCTGACGAGCCTATGCCGAATGGCGAAGACTTCACTCTGGTCACCGAGTCGGCGAAGTGGAGAAAGAAGGAGCTCAAGGCCGGCACCTACACCTGCGAGGAAATGCTAAAGCCCGTGGTGAAGGCCGGCGTTGTCCAGCCCCTCCCGACGCTTTCGGAAACCATCGCCTATGCAAACGAGCAGATGGATACCCTGTGGCCGGAGTACACGAGACTTCTGAATCCAAATATCATGGAGGTCAATCTCTCCGACGCGCTGCAAAATCTGAAGAGCGAGATCATCGAAAAGGACTTGCGGAAATAAAAAAGCAGCGAGGAAATGAGAAATCATTTTCTCGCTGCTTTTGCTATTTAGTAATCAGAGTGTGCGATAGCAGGTAATGCCACTTAGCATAAAACCAAACAACCACCCTTCAGGCCCTCCCCCTTCCAGAGGAAAGGTGGCAGAGAGCGGAAGTCCCTTATCCTTTCCGAAGCACGCCGGTACCGTCGAAGGCGGGCGTGAAGGCGGAGTCGGCGCTTTCTTTTTGTTGCACGTAGCCGTCGGTGATGCCCAGGTCTTCCATGTAGGCTTCGCATTCTTCGTACTCTTCGTCAGTGAGGCGGCGGTTGATTTCCGGGAAGTCGGCGGCGCGGCCGGCGGGGGTGTATTGGCGCATGAGGCTGAAGAGGACATCGCCTTCGTCAAAGGTATCGGCGATGTACTCGAGAATCCGCTTGGTGTCTTCCACTTGACCGGGAAGGATGAGGTGGCGGATGAGGACGCCTTTTTTGAGGAGGCCGTCGCTTCCGATTTCGTAGGGGCCGGTCTGGCGAAACATTTGCTCGATGGCGGCGGAGGCTTTCTGGAAATAGTCCGGCGCGTCGCTGTAGCGCCCCGCGGGCCCTTCGCCGTAATATTTCAAATCAGGAAGCCAGCACTGCACTTTCTTCTTCAGAAATCGGACAGTGTGCACACTCTCGTAGCCACCGCAGTTGTAGACCACGGGGACAGGGAGCGGTTCACGGAGGCTTTGGAAAATGGCGTGGGTGTAGTGGGTCGGGGTGACGAGATCGATATTGTGCGCGCCCTCCCCAATGAGTTCGAAATAGATTTCTCGCAGCCGCTCCACAGAGACTTCAATGCCCTTTCTGCGTTCGGAGATTTCATAGTTCTGACAATAGACGCAGGAGAGATTGCAGCCGGCGAAAAAGACGGTGCCCGCGCCTTTCGTGCCGGAGATGCAGGGCTCTTCCCAGTGGTGCAGCGCAGCGCGAGAGATCACAGGCCGCATGGCGCTCTGGCAATACCCGAGGCGGCCCGCACTTTCTAAATTTTCTTTCCGAACGATTTTGCATGCCCTGGGGCATAGGTTACATAGGCTCATAGACGTCCCCTCTTTTCTTTGGGATTATTGTAGCAGGTTCAGGGGGCGGTGACTAGCGCAATCGTTTTAGGGATAAGGGATATGGCGCGTCTGACCCAAGTGAGGAGTTAGGAGTGAGGAGTGAGGAGTGGTGGTGCGGCGCACAAATTAAGAAGCGCCGC
>CAVKMC010000133.1:0-5784 GCA_963657285.1 Agathobacter sp. | reverse complement strand
CTTGGAGAAGGGGCGCGCGTTAGCGGAGGATAGAAGTGCCTCGAAGAGGCACAACCAGCGAGAGGGTAAGCTACAAAACTTTACACAAAAGGTAGTATGCTTATGGCTAGTGCTGATTATGCGCCTTGCGGCGCATTTCTATCCGGCGCTATCGCGCGACCCTTCTCCAAGGGTCTACTCCCATAAGGCTAGTGTCATGTTCTAAGCTAAACCTCAGCATGAAACCCCTTAACTTAACAGCATTACAATCAATGGGGCGCGCCCCTAGGGACCTTAGTAAATAAAAAGACGGTAAGCTACTCACAACGAGTGGCTTACCGTTTTTTTATTTGCACTTTTTAATCCATTAAATCCTTAGCTTCCGTGGGGATGGCGACGATGGTTTTCTGGTGGGTGTAATTCACCAAGCCTGGCGGGCCATTGGGAATCTTTTTTACATAGCGGATGGCGGTGTAGTCGATGTCCACTTTACCGGAGTTTTTCCCGCGGCTATGCCAAGCGGCCAAGGCGGCCACCTTTTCTATGGTGGATGGGGGGATGGACATGCCATCGGTCTCGATGACTACATGGGAGCCGGGGATGGCCTTCGCGTGGAACCAGAGATCATTTTTCCCCGCTTTGTGGAGGGTCAGGTATTCATTCTGCGTATTGTTGTGGCCCAGGTAGACCTTGAAGCCGTCAATGGAGAGGACTTCCAAAGTGGGGTCATTTTTCGATTTCTTTTTCTTATCTGCCGGCGCTTTTTTACCGGGGAGCTTTTCAATGCCCGTGCCTTTGAGCTCTTCCTTCAGCGCGTCTAGGTCCTTCTTCGTCTTTACTTCCTCGCTGAAATAGAGGGTTTCCTTGAGATAGCTGATTTTTTCTGCGCACTCTTCCTGCTTTTCTTCGCCGATGACAAGGCGGGTCTTCATTTTATTGTATTTCTTGAAATAGAGCTGCCCATTGGCGGTGACAGAGAGCAGGGGATCCACCGGGATGATTTCTTCCATCGGCGGGTCATTGAAGAGATTTTGCACCTTCATTTCCTTGCGGCCATTCAGCTTTTCATAGGCGTAAATGGAGAGCAGATTGCCCCAAAGCTTATACTGGTCGATTTTTTCAGTTTCCTGCATTTCCTCGCCGATTTTTTTCAGCTTCCGTTCCTCTCTCTTGATGAGGGTATGGATCTTTTTCTGGTATTCTGCGAGAGCCGCCGCAATGGTGCCGCCGGAGGTTTCCGCTTCCTTTTCCAGCCAGGGGATGATGGGCTCTACTGTTTCTTCCAAAGAGAGCGCGGAAAGGGAAATAGGGCTCACGATGGATTTCCCTTTTTCGCGGTGATAAATATGAAGGGAGTCGGAGCCTTCGATGGATTCCTTCAAATCCTTAAAGGCAGTGAGGAGCGATTCTTCGGAGTCGCCGGTGAGAGAAGCAAGGGGCGTGTCCGCCGGAATGCCGGCCTTCTTGGCCAATTCGTCTGCTAAGAAACGGGAAAAGCCATTGAAGGTGGCAAAGAGCCAAGCGTCCAAAGACAGCTCACCGGCTTTGCTGTAGTCCAGAATATTTCTGATTTCCTCTTTGGAAAATTTCATGAAATTCATGCGGGAGCTATTGGAGGGGAGCTGGTAGGTTTCGCCGGGTACCAGGAGGCGGTCCAGCTTTTTGCCCCGCAGGCAGGCATCGATGATGCGATCCTGCTCGGTCAAGATGAGATTTGGCGCCGCCGGGAGGAGCTCCGCCCACAGGGTCTTGGTCACGATTTTCCCGCCCGCCTCGATGCGGTCGAAAGAGAAGGCCAGGATGCGGTCCATTTCGATCTGCTCCACATGGGAGAGGCGGCTCCCCTCCAAGTGCTTGCGGAGGGTCATGCAAAAGGTCTGGGACGGGGTGTACTGGTTCTGCATTTTATTTTTGCTGGTGAGATACACCACCGGCGGGGTGTGGGTATTCAGCACCAAATGCACCGGCTTCGCATTGGGGCAGAAAAGCTCGATGTCCATGATGCGGTTATCCACCTGGTGGATCTGCCGCACCTGGGCGGGAATGATGATTTTTTGAAGCTCTTTTATAAAAAGGTAAAGGGTAGCGCTGTCGATTTGCATGATTGACTCCTTCTAAAAATTCATATGATTTCTGATTCTTCGATTTAATCAGTGTTTCCTAGTTAGTATAACACGAACAGGAAAGCTACTGCGAAATATGGTAAAATAAAGACGCATTAAAAAGGAAAGTTTATTTTTTCATATATTTCTATAGGAGGCTACGATGCATTTTACCAAATGGCATGGCTGCGGCAATGATTATGTATTTGTCAATGGCTTCGAAGAAGACTTTGACTCGGTGTATCCTCATATTGTAGACATCAGCGATCGACACTTCGGCGTCGGCTCCGACGGTGTCATTTTCCTGTTGCCTTCGGACAAAGCAGATATTCGCATGAAAATGTACAACAACGATGCGTCGGAAGGGGAAATGTGCGGCAATGGCATTCGCTGCCTGGCCCGCTGGGCTTACGAGCTGGGGCTGGTGAAGGAGAAGCGTTTCTCTGTAGAAACCGGCGCCGGCATCCTCTTCCCGGAAATCTTGGACGATGGCACGGTCCGCGTGGACATGGGAGCGCCGCACCTTTTGGCACAGGAAATCCCGGTGCAGGGGCTGGGCGATGGGAAGGTCATCGCGAAGGAAATCACCGGCACCCTGGGGAAGACCTATCCCATCACCTGCGTGTCCATGGGAAATCCCCACGCTGTCATTTTCGTGGATCATATTTCTGACATCGATCTTCCGAAGGAAGGCTCGGCTCTCGAAGTGGATGCCCATTTCCCAAAGAAATGCAATATCGAATTTGTAGAGAAATTGGGAGACCACCACTTCCGCATGCGGGTGTGGGAGAGAGGCACCGGCATCACCATGGCCTGCGGCACCGGCACCTGCGCGACAGTGGTGGCAGCAATCCTGAATCATCTGACCGACGGCTACGCCGACGTGGACTTAGACGGCGGCACGCTCCATATCGAATGGGATGGAAATCCGGAAAGCCATGTCTTCATGACCGGCCCGGCGGTGAAGGTTTTCGAAGGAGACTATTTTGTAAAGGAGGCAGACCATGCGTAGCATGACAGGCTTTGGGCGGGGCGTCGGCGAAGGCGCCATCGGCACCGTCACAGCGGAAATCAAAGCAGTGAATAGCCGTTTCCTGGAAATCAATATTCGAAGCGACCATTTCTCCGGCGCACTGGAAGAAGCGGCTCGCCAGGCGGTGAAGAATTCGATTTCCCGCGGGAAGCTGAATATTTTCCTATCCTTCCGTCCATCATCCGCCGGAAATGGGACGAAGGTCACCGTCAATGAGGGACTTGTCCATGCGTACCTGGATGCTTTAACGCAAGTGCAGTCCATGAAGCATGTGAAAAAGGGAAAGATTTCTGTGGAAGGCCTCTTGGCGCTTCCGGAACCCTTCCTGCAGGTGACGAAGGAAGACCTGTCCGATGAGGAGATGCTCCCCTTGGTGCAGTCGGCCATGGAAATGGCGATTTCCTCTTTGATCACTATGCGAGAAAAAGAAGGGGAGAATCTCAAAAATGATCTGCTGCAGCGCCTGACCTTCCTCCGTCAGAATCTCACCTTCCTGATTTCTAAGCAGGATGTAGCGGCGAAGGAATACGAAGAACGGCTCATGCAGCGCATGGAGAAGCTGATTTCTACTATGGGCGTAGAAATCGACGAAGGCCGCGTCCTGGAGGAAGTGGCGATTTACTCGGAAAAGACGGACTACACCGAAGAGGTGGTTCGCTTTGCCAGCCACCTGGAGCAATTCGAAGACATGCTCGCCGACGAGGCGCCGGTGGGGCGGAAGCTGGATTTCCTTTTGCAGGAAATCAATAGGGAAGCCAATACCACCGCTTCCAAAGCCAGCGATCGGGAGGTCATCGATACGGTGATCGTCATCAAGACGGAACTGGAAAAAATCCGGGAACAAATCCAGAATATCGAATAAAAAAAGAGAACAGATTTTCTTTTGACCACAAAAGGGCGTCAAAAGAAAATCTGTTCCCTTTTTTGTTTGTGGATGTGTTATAAAAAGTATCCGCCCAAAAGATTAGAAGTAAATAAATATTTCGACTGTAATTCATTTGACTTACACAAGGCAAAATGGTAATCTTTATTTAAATCCTATGCATATTTTAGCACCAATTATAACCGAGGAGGATAAGTTCAAAATGGATTTGCTTCACTTGTTTCATGCCGGCGGACTCATGATGTATCCGCTGCTGATTTGCTCTGTCATTGTGGTTGCGATTTTTGTAGAACGGTTTCGGTATTACCATGCATCCAAGTCGAATGTAGCCGCTTTGTCGAAGGCCATTCCCGATTTCCTGGAAAAGGGGGACGTAGAAGGGCTCAAGGCGGAGCTCTCTAAGGATGGCGGCGTTCCGGCGGCGGTGCTTCTCTCCGGGGCTGAGCACTTGGGAAAGAAGGTAAACCAGACCGCTATCATCGAAGGTGCTGCGGCTCATGCGGCAGGACTTCTGAAAAACTATCTGAACTACCTGGATGTCATCGTCACCCTGTCGCCGCTCATGGGACTTCTTGGCACCGTAGTCGGCATGATCGGCTCCTTTAATGTGCTTTCCATTGCCGAGGGCCAGCCCTTTGCCATCACCGGCGGCGTGGCCGAAGCTTTGGTATGCACCGCTACCGGCCTTTTCGTGGCCATCATTGCCCTGGTGGCTTATACCTACCTGGCGCAGCAGGTGAGCCACTTCGTATCGGACATGGAGAAGTTGGGTTCCCTGTATTTGTCTATCGTAGAGGCTGAGCAGAAATGAAACTGGAATCAATGAATGTGGAGAAAAAGCCGAAGATCATGATCATCCCTATGATTGATATCATTTTCTTTTTGCTTGTTTTCTTCATGATGAGTATGCTCACCATGGTGGTGCAGAAGTCCATCAATCTGAATCTGCCTCAGACCGCCTCGGCCCAGGTGGATCTCCAAAAGACGCTTCCCATCAGCATCACCGAGGATGGTACCATCTATGTAGAGCAGGAAAAGATTTCCAAAGATGCCTTCCATAAGCGTATGGAAATCGAAAAGAATAGAAATCCGGAGCTCTCCATCGTCCTTCGGGCCGATGAGAAATCGGAGCACGGGGACTTCGTATTTGTACTGGATCAGCTCAAATCGGTGGGGATCAACAAGATTGGTATCGCAACAGCCTCCAAAGGGCCGTCCAACTAAAGGGGTGGTGAGATGCGTACATTGAAGCATCGATGGTCCTCTGCCTTTGGTACATCGCTGGTGTGCCACGGGCTGGCCATCGGAGTCATCACCGGGCTGATGTTTCTCTTTCCGCCGACCTTGCCGGAAAGAGGGCCTATCGAGGTGGACCTGGTCACTATGAGCGGCGGCGGTGGTGGCGGCGGCGGTTCCGAAGGGAAATCCCAAGAGGAAGAGCTACCGAAAATCAAAGCCGCCGAAGCGACACCGACTGCGCCGCCTCCTCCGGTAGAAACCGAGCCGGACCCGGAAGCGGAAAATGATGTCCATGAAATCGCGCCAACGCCTAGTGAAGAGCAGCAGGCCGCTAAGCCGGCATCGGAAGGCGCAGCAGAAAGCGGAGAATCCTCCGGTAGCGGCACAGGAAGCGGCGGCGGCCATGGGAGCGGTCACGGTACCGGCACCGGAAGCGGCGAAGGCAGCGGCTCCGGCTCCGGAAGTGGCGGCGGCATCGGGAGCGGTCACGGCGATGGCATCGGAGACGGAGACGGCGGCGGCGAGACCATGGGGCCGCAGGTTTTGAG